>JAPLTI010000135.1 GCA_026398285.1 Verrucomicrobiota bacterium | reverse complement strand
CTCTTTGTGGCCGGAGTATTTCACAAAGATCATCGACTCGTCGCCGAATCGAATGCGGTAGAACTTTCGCTCGGATCCGCCTTTTTCAAGCGGCGTCACCGCCGCGTTGCCGTTTCCGGTTTTTGGAAAGCGTTCGTTCGTGAGGGAAATTACATCGGCTTCGGCAATCATGGATGGACGCAAACTCAACACCCCCACCCGCCTCGAGGGAAGCCCAAATCAAAAAGGTGCGGTGGTCGAGGATTGCGCCAGCATGAGGGCGTCGATCGCCTCGCGCGAGGCAGCGGCGACTTCGCGTCCCACGGGGTCGGCATCCGCAATCGCGGCAATGCGGGCGGAGCGCCCGTCCAAAAGATCGCCTCCGAAAACCTCGGAGATCAAATAACAACCTTGGAGCAGGCTGATGAGTGTCGCATCAAAATGCGTTGGCAGTTCTTCGCTCTGGATCAGGCGGGCCAGGCGCGTTTTCACCTCGATCCGTTCTTCGTTGTGAACTGTGGGGTAACGCCGCAGGCCGATGACCCAGAGGATTTTTTTATCCTGACGCTTCAGAATGCCGCGCTCGATGAGGTGGTCTAACGCCGCCTTTTCGATGTCGCGCTTCTCATCGGACAAAGTCAGGAGCCAATAGGCAATGGAATGGCATTTTTCGGCGGCGGCTATGCGCTGGAGCCAGGGATCGAGCAGCGGATTTCCCGTCGGGGTGGCGCTGAGGACTTCGACGCACTTGGTTCGCGTCGCAATGCGCCCGACCATTTCCAGATCCGCCAAAACAGCACCCGCCAATCCATACCCGATGGCCTGCGGCATGAGCGGCAGATGCGCGCCGGTGGTGTCATCCAACGAAAGCAGAACAATTTCTTCGACAAGTGCGAGTGGCGAATTCATGGAAAAAACATATCCGGAAATTCCAGAAATCCAGCACCGGAAGGTGAAGACCCCATGCGGGTCTTAGGTGTATTTCACGACTTCCTCGATCGTCGTCAGGCCATCATAGATCGAGCGCAAGCCGTCCTCGCGAAGCGTGGTCATGCCAAGTTCGATGGCTTTTTGGCGAATGAGAATGCCGGGAGCGCGGTCGTTGATCATTTCCCGGACAGGATCCGAGATTTTGAGGAGTTCGTAAATGCCCTTGCGGCCTTTGTAGCCCGTCTGGTTGCAGGTCTCGCAGCCTTTTCCATAGTAGAAATTTTTATCGCCGATGTCGTGGATACTGAGGCCAAGGGAGGCCAGCACCTGCTCGCTGGGCTCGTAGGCAGTGCGGCATGCGGTGCAGATTTTGCGGATGAGGCGCTGCGCGAGAACACACTCGAGCGAAGCGGAAATGAGAAACGGCTCGATACCCATGTCCATGAGACGGGTCACCGCTCCGGTCGAGTCGTTCGTATGGAGTGTGGTGAAAACCAAGTGACCCGTGAGCGACGCTTGAATCGCAATCTGAGCGGTCTCGGCATCACGCGTTTCACCCACGAGGATGCGGTCAGGATCCTGACGCAAAAACGCGCGAAGAACGCGGGAGAATGTCAGCCCGACTGCGTCGTTGATAGGCACCTGAATGATGCCATCGATCTCGTATTCCACAGGATCCTCGGCAGTGAGGAGCTTGGAATCGATGGTGTTGATCTTGCGCAGGCAGGAATAGAGCGTGGTCGTCTTTCCGGAACCGGTTGGGCCGGTGACGATGAAAATGCCGTTGGGTTTTTCAATGACCTCCAGAATGTAGGACATGATGTCCGGCGGCATGCCCAGCGTGTCGAGTTCGAGATTCACGCTGGAACGGTCGAGCACACGAAGCACAACGCTTTCACCGAAGGCTGTAGGCAGCGTGGAAACACGCAGATCGACTTGGCGGCCATTGATCATGCGCTGGATGCGTCCATCCTGAGGCAGGCGGCGCTCGGCGATGTTGAGATTCGACATCACTTTGACGCGCGAAATAACCGGCAACGCCAACTTGAAAGGAGGCGGGTCAAGTTCGTAAAGGGCGCCATCCACCCGGTAGCGGATTTTAAATTCGGTTTCGAAAGTCTCGAAATGGATATCACTCGCCCGTGCCGAAACAGCCTTGTCGAGGATGAGATCTACATATTTGACCACCGGAGCGGCGTTCGCCTCGGCAGTAACCGCCTGAAGATTGAATTGCTCCTCAGGGCCTTCTTCAACCGTGATGTCGCCGCCGCCAAGTTGGGCGAGGATGTCCTGAATATTCGAATCCTCGGATCCATAATGCTCGCGGATCAACTTGCGGACTTGGGGAGGAAACGAAACGACCTGCACGATCTCGCGGCCAAGCGCGAAGCGGATGTCCTCGAGCGGATGCGAATTCAGAGGATCCGCGAGGGCTACAAAAATGGTGTTTCCAGATGCTCCCACAGGCAACACGCCATGCAAACGCGCGAGACCGGATGGGATCAGGCTGAGAGTGGAGGCATCGGCTGTGAATTCGCTTAAGCTGTGTGCCTCGGCGCCGATGGCCTCAGCGAGGACAATCTCGAAGCCAGACTCATCGACCAGCTGGGATTCGATGAAAACCTCCTCGATCGCTTTGGAATTAGCCTCAGCAGCTTGAATGAAAGCCTCGGCCTGCTCGGGCGTGAGGTAACCCTTTTCCACAAAAATGTCGGTGACTTGCCGGGAATCCATGTTGGTTAATCCAAATCCGCCATTGTTGAACTGATGACTTCGTCGGCGGTGGTGACACCGGCGAGCACTTTGCGCACTCCATCCTCGCGAAGGGTCCTCATTCCTAGCTCCCGGGCGCGTTGGCGCAGGGCGATGGTGGAGGCGTTGTTGTTGACCATGTTCCTGACCTCATCATCGACGAGGAACATTTCAAAAATACCCATTCGGCCCTTGAATCCCTTGCCCCTGCAAGCATCACAACCGACAGGCTGCATGACGCGGGCCTGGGAGAGCATGCCGGGCTCGATCTGCAGGGCGCTCATTTCATACTCGGACAACTCGCCCGGCTGCTTGCAGGTCGGGCAAAGCCGCCGCACCAGTCGCTGGGCGACCACAGCACGAACGGAACTTGAAACAAGAAACGGCTTCACTCCGATATCCACGAGACGCGCGATGGCACTCGGCGCGTCATTTGTGTGGAGCGTGGAGAGCACCAAGTGGCCTGTAAGCGAGGCGTTCACCGCGATGCTGGCGGTCTCGTTGTCACGAATCTCACCAATCATGATGATGTTCGGCGCCTGACGCAGGATGGAGCGGAGCGCAGCCGGAAATGTCATGCCGATGCTGGCATTGACTGGCACCTGGTTGATGCCGTTCATCTGATATTCGACGGGATCTTCAACCGTGATCAGCTTGCGGTCGGGCTTGTTCATGTAGTTCAAGCAACCATAAAGGGTGGTCGTTTTTCCCGACCCGGTGGGGCCAGTTACAAGAATAATGCCGTCGGGCAGGTTGATGCACTGCTCGAACTTAGCCTGGTCGTCCGAGAGGAAACCCAAGTCTGGCAGCCCCAGCATAAGAGATGTTTTGTCGAGGATACGCATCACGACGCTCTCCCCGTGCACAGTAGGAATGGTGGAAACACGAAGATCGACGGATTTTTCACCAACCCGCACTTGGATACGCCCATCCTGCGGGAGACGCTTCTCGGCGATGCTCATCGTGCGGGACATGATCTTGAGACGACTGACGATGGCACCGTGAAGACGCTTCGGCGGAGATTGCATTTCCTGAAGCACGCCATCGATGCGGAAACGCAAGCGCAGCTTGGTTTCGAGGGGCTCGATATGGATATCACTCGCGCGGTTCGTGTAGGCTTCCAGAAGCAGCATCGAAACAAGCTTAATGACCGGTGCGTCGCCCTCCACTGCATCACCCTCGTCTTGATCGCGAACCACATCGTGACCCTCAACCTCGCCCATGGATTTGAGAAGGTCTGAAGTGGCATCAGCGGCGTCCCCATGGAATTTGATGATGAGCTTGTGAATGGCATCTGGCGTGGCACAGACGAATTCCAATTCGCGCCTCAACTTGTAGGTAAGGTCGTCCATCGTCTGCATGGCCATCGGGTCGGCGAGGGCAATGATGAGAACCCCGTCGCGAAGAGCGACGGGCAAGGCATGGTAGCGGCGCGCGTCTTCTGCCGGCATGTGTTCGACCACATTTCGTTCGACCTGCATGTGTTCGAGGTCCACAAACTCCATGCTGTTCTGCGCGGCCAGTGCACGGCTCACATCCTCCTGAGTCACGAGCCCGCCTTGGAGCAGAGTGTGCAGCAACCCGCCGCCGTCCATATTGGCACGAGCGGCTTCGATCTGCGACTTGGTCAGCAGACCCAGATCGCGGAGAACTTCAACTGTGTATTCGTCAGTCTGGGACACTTAGGCGAGGAAATGAGTAGGTCTATCTACGGGAGCAATACCGCCAAGTCAACAAATGGCCGCAGTTCAGGGTCAGCGCGAAAAAAACATCCACACCAGCACGAGGCCAAGAATGATGCGGTAAACACCAAAGCCGATGAAGGTATGCGTCTGGACATAGCGCAGAAGCCACTTCACGGCGATGAAGGAGACGATCGCCGAAACCACGGTCCCCAAGAAAAGCAGGCCCCAATGTTCGGTGGCACCGCCGTTGAGGGCCTTGAGGATTTTGTAGGCTCCGGCGGCAAGTAGCGTTGGAATGCCGATCAGGAAGGAAAACTCTGTCGCCACGACGCGGTTCAGCCCGCAAAGCATGGCAAAGATAATTGTAGCACCGGAGCGGGAGGTGCCTGGAAAAACGGCCGCT
>JAPLTI010000334.1 GCA_026398285.1 Verrucomicrobiota bacterium | reverse complement strand
TACGGGACGCCGACACCGGATACCCCCGAAACATTCCGTGCGGTATTTCCTTCGTCTGGCTTGTTGATGTAGGGCCCATCAGCAGTGTAGGCAACCCCGTTGTCGAAGTCTCCCCACTGCTGGAAAGGCCTCGCAGGGCGGAGATCGGTATTTGAAACGGAGATTCCGGGAAACTTTGGGAATTGCCTGCCGTCATATGGAGCACCACTCACGAGTCGATCACTCGCGGCAGGGCGGTAATGGGCCAACCAAGATTCCGCATAGGTCTGGCTACTACTTGTCAGATAACTCTGAATTTGAGGGGGTGCAAGCGCTAAGTTCGTCCCATTACTGGCATAGGTGCTTGCATCTGACAGATCATCTTTGCGGGTTGTATCGTAGTAAAATGTGGAAGGCTGGAAAACACCCGCCGGCACAAAATGAGATCCGGCCACCAAGCGGGTGTCGCCATGATACGGCACCAGCGTGCGCAGGGTATCGCTCGGTTGCACCAGCGTTCCGGCTGAGTCAAACGTGCGCTGACTGACTCCATGCAAGCGACCGAAGTTGTAACCAAAATTAGCATCGCCGCTGCTTGTTGGTTTACCATTCAGGTTCAACCCAATGCCATCATAATTGAATGTCCACCAGTTCTGGGGCAAGGTTCCAAAGCTCGCGCCGCTCACAAAATGTGAGCCCGTAGTCTTCAGCACCGGAATCGGAAAGTCCGCTGATGGAAAATTCAAATCAATGGTTTGCACCAAGTCAGAGGCTGTGCGCGTAAGCGCGCGATCGGTAGGACTAGCAGGGGTGGAACCAATGGGGCGGCTGTAAAACTTAACCCTTAGGCTGGTAGGGCCCGTAAAAGCCATGGTGGGATTTGCGCCGGCTGGAACAGTGACGGTAATCGGCGCCGAGACGAGACCATAGCGGCGATAGACATTGGTCGAGTTGCTGTCTTCCGAAATCACCCCGCGCGATGGAACTAGAGCTGTTCCTACATTTGTAAGGCTTACGGCATCATTCCTATTTGCGAAAATCTTGCGATAACCCAGATTCGCACCCCAGTGATGGTAGCCCCACATGCCTTGATTGTCGAAATTCTTGGTCTCCGTGCGTAACCCCGGACCTGTGCCCATCATCTGGATATTTTGACCATTGATTTGCATGTCTCCTTCGATCTCGACATCCATGGAGCCATCCATGCCGTATTGCGTCCAGCCATGCATGGGAACAAAGTAGTCGAAGAAGAGCATCGCTTGGATGCGTCTTTCGCTTGGGGCCAATGGAGTGCCGCCAAGGGCCCTGCTTCCGTTGTATGTCGTGGCAGCAGATGATATTTCCGTTGTTGTTGAATTTATAGTATTTAGACGATAATTTATAGTCACATTATTCGTATTATTACTTATCATCTGAGCAAGTTGCGTGGCATTAATGGTGACATTTCCTCCAGTTGTGGTGACATTACTGCTGAAAACCAAGTTCCCCCCGCTCAAAGTTCCGTCATTAAGTGTCCTATTTGCAGATAAAAATGCAGTTCCATTGCCGTCCTTTGGCGCAGTCAAGTTCCCGCTTGCCCCATCCGCATTGCAAATAAACAGCAAGCCGGCTTCGCTGATGGTGTGGAAGCGCCCGAAGCCCATGAGTGTCGAGTTATTTGATATTGTCCCATCGGCCAAGCCCGCCGGAACACGGAGCGGGGCGACCACGCCGTGCCCCGTCCAAGAAGACACAGAGCTACCACTTATCCGCCCCTTCGTGAATTGGACCGCGTTGTCGGCGAGCGCCTGACTGTCGTAGGTATTCGGGCTGAGATTGTCGTCGTAGAGGTTGGTGCTGCGGATGTAGTCGAGCATCTCGACAAGGAGCTGATCGCGGTCGGCAGCGGTGGTCTTGGAAACCAAGGATGCGCCAAAGCCTGGGACTGGCTTGTCGCTGAGAGTCTGCAGGTAGCGAAGGAGCTGGCGATTGCGCAGGATATTAGCCCAATCGTTGGTGGGGCTTAGGGAGTCTTGGCGTTGAAAGTAGTAGGGATTGCCATTGATGGTCGCGCAGAAGGCGATGAGCTTGTCGAAGGTCGTGGTGCGGTTTCCTGTAATCGCGCTGGAAGTTAAGGTAATCGGCCACATGGAAACGCGCGGGGTATTGAAAATAGTGACCTCCGGGGCACGGCTGCTCGCGGTGAGGAAGAAGGCGCGTTGGCGGGTAGAGTTTGCCGTGATTGCTGTATCGGAAATCTGCATGGTGCGATTTGCTGTAAAGATCAATTCATCCACGCTGGCGTAGAGGCGGTCGGAGTCGGGTGTTAGTGCTCCGGTGGCGATGGCCGTGCCGGCATTGGAGCCACCGCCCACGATCCTTGGACTCACAAGATAAAGAGCGTTGCGTTGGTCTTGCGTGAGGTTGCCAGTAGTAGTGTTGCTTGTCGCAAAAAACACAGGCGCAAGCGAGGTCATGGCCGGGTGGCCGGGATAGCGCTGGAACTCCCTCTGGGCAGGCTGGAAATTGGCGAAGTCCCAATCCTCCTTGAAAGACAACCTTGGCACATCCCAGTAGGTGCCCTCGCCGGCGGTATTGATATTCACCTTGCTTGTTTCGTCGTCGGTCCAGAAGGCGACGCGGCCCACGACGGGGTTTGTGGCGCTGGCGCCAGTAACGGTCGCGGTGCTCACATTGCCAGAGGTTGTGGCAGCTGCGAGCGTGCCGTCCTTGAGCATGTAGAGCCAGCGGGTGGGCATAAGGAGTCGAGGTTGTGTGATGTTTCCGGTAACAGTGCCCAAGGAGGAATTATTCGATACCGTGAAACCCTCCACCGAACCAAGCGCGGCGGGGTCGGCGATCGGGAAGACCAGTGTCCCTCCGGCATCCATCACAGGGGAATTCAGGTCGGTGAAAAGGGAGTGGTTTCCCGCTCCAATAGCAGTCGCATCGGAACTCGTCGGCAGGTCGGATGAAAAGGTCAGGTTGCCGCCGGACACCATGGTGGGCGAAGAGTAGAGCTTGAAGGCTTGAAAAGCGCTGCCGCTTGCGTCGTAGGTGCGAATCGCACCCGGCTGCGAAGCCCATGTGAGGCGGTTGGCATCGGTGCGCTCGCCGGGCTTGAACCCCTTGGTGGCTTCCACGATCTGGCCCATAACGAGGTTGACGGCGGAGTCGGCGAGTTGCTTGGCGCGGGCGTCGTTGCTGGAAACAGCCGAGCTGCCGGCATCACTCGTCACGGTGCTGAAAAAAGCAACAACAAGGCCCGCCAAGAGCACCAAGACGGCTAAGACGATGACCAAGGCCATGCCTTTTTGGGAATGAGTAACGCGGGAGGCTTCGACGAGTGGTTTCTTGGGGTTCATAGTCAGTTGCGGCTCCATTTCGCGCCTTGGATCGACACATTGGCCGTGAAAATGCGGTAGTTGATTTTTTTATCGTTATCATCAAGATACTTGCGAAGCTTTTCAAGGTCACCGTCGTAACTGGAGGCGGTTTGAAAAAGACCAGTGAGCCCAAGCACAGGCGGAGTGGCTCCGGTTTCCAACCGCCGGGCAGAAACCTCATCGATGGCAACCATGGTGACTTCGATGTAGGGCGGGAGTTGGTTCCTGATGTTTGCGACACTGCCTGCTGTGTCGTAAGTGAAGTTCGTGGTGAGATCGGAAGGAGTGCTGGCAGGATCGAGAGGGCGGAAAATGAGGGCGACGATATTCTCGGCAAGGACGCGGGAGGATCGGTTAGGTTTATCCAAGGCATCGGTAAACCATGTTCTGCCTGTGTAGGTTTTGCTGGCCGTGCTGTTACCGGTGTATTTGTAGAGGCTCAAGCTCTCGGAGGGCTCCATCATTTCATAGAGCCGGAACCTGTATTTCTCGGGCACGCCGGCCGTATTGACAGGGGGCGGGCGAAGGCCGGAATCGCTTCCGAATTCTATGAAATATCCCCAGGTGTTCACCATGGACTCCATACCTCCGAAGGCTGTTGCATTTGAGGAGAAGCCGAATGGGGCTTGAAAAAAGACAGCGTGGGTGGTGGAGGATATGGTGCCGGGAAGGATGGCCGAAGCTTGTCCAGAGAGGAAACGGAGTTCTGACTGGCGGAGGTATCTGGTGGGGGTCGTGAGGCTATCGTAATCCCAGTAGGTGTTGAGCGTGGCTTGGGAGAGACGACGAGTGATCGACTCGAAGGCGACACGGGCCTCGCGGAACTGCTCGGCTTTTCCGAGTGTGGAGCGATAGGTTTTTTGGACCTGATCGGTCATCGACAACATGGCCACGAGCAGGAGGGCCAAAACCGCCGAGGCGACGAGGACTTCCAAGATGGAAAAACCGGCGCGGGAGCGGAGCGGGCGGGCAGCGTTGAATTGAGGAGAGAAAATTTGCATGTCGGGCACGCTCACATTTTCGGGATGAAGGCGCTGAAATCCTGCACAACGCTGGTGGTGCTGTTGCTTGTGATGACGGCCTCACTGCCGCTGGGGCTGTTTGCGACCCGCACGCGGATTTTAGCCATACTGGTGTTCTGAACTGCCGTAGCGGCTGGCAGGGTCACTTGTGTCTCCACATCAACCTTGGCGACATAGATCGTCTTGGTGGCGTCTGTGGTTTCATCACCATTTTCGGTGAATTTCTTCGGCGAGCCAGCAGGTGTCGCGAGAGAGCTGAGACTGCTGAAATCCGTCTGCCTGGCTTGGCTGATGATGTTCTGGGCGATCTGTGAGGCGACGGAGCGATCAATCGAGGATCGAAATGTGGTGAGGCCAGTTGGGAGAAGCCCGAAGAGAGCGATCAAGGCAAATGAAACAACCCCCATTGCGATGGTGACCTCGATGAGGCTGAAGCCATGCGACAACCGAGCGGGACTTTGGGAAGCCGGGATGTCCGATGGAGCTGAGATTTTCATGAATTCAGTGCAGGATTGG
Organism: Verrucomicrobiota bacterium; assembly: GCA_026398285.1. Taxonomy (GTDB): domain Bacteria; phylum Verrucomicrobiota; class Verrucomicrobiia; order Chthoniobacterales; family Terrimicrobiaceae; genus UBA967. The sequence continues at coordinate 379 of JAPLTI010000334.1, read as the reverse complement.
GAGTTCGAGAAAAGCCCGGGAGCCTTGTGCTTTTCGCAAAGGCAAGGGCAACCTATACAAAGCCCCTACCCTGCTATGTGCGCAAGAATTTTTTTTATTGCAAATAGGATGCCCCCTGATAAAAGCCGCCTTGCGATTTGCGGATGAAAAAAGTAAATTAAAGGGAGCCGCGTGGAATGAACACAAATTAATGACTATGTATGGGTTGAACTAAAATCCCGCTCAATCATGAGAGGGATTTCAGTTCAAACTTGGCGCGAATGCAGAAGATCGGGTGCGATTGCAGTGTCTTCCAGCCATCAAACGAACCATCGAGCACTTGGCGGGAAAGCGCCCAACGCAGTGGCTGGTATTTCGCCCATTCGGGATCAGCGTCGCG
>JAPLTI010000245.1 GCA_026398285.1 Verrucomicrobiota bacterium | reverse complement strand
CTGCACGGCGAGGATGTGCGCCTCGGCGAGGTCTAGGATGTGAATATAGTCGCGAATGCAGGTGCCATCCGGCGTTGGGTAATCGGTGCCAAAAATATCCACCGACTCGCGCTGGCCGAGGGCGACTTTAAGAATGTTGGGGATGAGGTGCGTCTCGATGCGATGGTCTTCGCCGAACTTTTCGGAGGCGCCGGCCGCGTTGAAATAGCGGAGAGCAACGAAGGAAAGTTTATGAATCTCTCGATACCAGCGGAGGATCGACTCGAACATGAGCTTGGACTCGCCGTAAGGATTGATCGGGCGCTGCGGCAGCGACTCGTCGATCGGCATGCGCTCGGGAATTCCAAATGTCGCGCAAGTCGAAGAGAAGACGAATTTTTTGACCCCGAACTCCACCGCCATGTCGAGGAGATTGATGCCAGAGGACACATTGTTACGGAAATATTTTGACGGATTTACCATCGACTCGCCGACAAGGGCGTTGGCGGCAAAGTGCATAACGGCGTCTGGTTTTACCTCGCCGAAGGCATGCTGCAGAACCGAACGGTCGGCGAGATCGCCTTGGTAAAAATCCGCTCTGGGATCCACCGCTTTGGCATGCCCCTCGGTGAGGTTGTCAAAAACAGAGACTTCGAATCCCCGGTTGATGAGTTCCTCCACGCAGATGCTACCGATGTAGCCGGCGCCGCCTGTTACGAGTATTTTTTTCATTTTCGATTTGGAGAATTAAACATTTCCCATTCCAGCGACAATCAAATCCCTCGCCCGCTCAACGCGGAGAGCGGCGGTAGATCCAGATGCTTTGCAGGATGGCAAAACTCAGAAGCGTGATCATGACAAATGATCCACCGTAGCTGACGAGCGGGAGGGGTAGTCCGGTGATGGGGGTGAGCGATATTGTCATGCCCAGATTCATGAAGGTGTGGGTAAAAAGTAGCATCGTTATTCCCACGGCCAGCAGGCGCCCGAGGTCGTCCTCCGCATTGATGGCTATACCCAGCATGATGAGAAAAAGCAACACCAGTGCGGAAATAAGGAGAACGGCACCCAGAAATCCATGCTGCTCGCCCATGACGGAGAAGATAAAATCATTGTGAACAATCGTGTGCGGCAGAAAGCCGAGGGCGTTAAGGGAATTTGGCGACTTGTAGCCCTTGCCGGCCCAACCGCCGGAACCGATCGCGACGAGGGATTGCGTGATATTCCATCCATCCCCGAGCGGGTCGGCTTCGGGGTCGAGAAAGGTGGTGATGCGAGAGTATTGGTAAGGTTTGAGGCCGAAATGGACCACGAGGGGAACGAGCGCCAAGCCTATGACAAGCATGAGTATTAGCCAGCGTTTGGGGATGTGCCCGACGAACATCATCGCCAGCAGGACCGGCACCCACACGATGCAGGATCCCAGGTCCGGCTGGATGAGAATCATCAACCAAGGCGCGCCGACAATGGCTCCGCAGCAGAGGATGCGCAGAAAAGCCGGCATGGCCCGAGTATTTGAGAGAAAGAGGCTGAGGGTCAGAATCCCTGCGATGATCGCGAGCTGCGAAGGCTGGAAACTCATGGGCCCCAGATCGAGCCAACTGCGGGCTCCGTAGCGCTTTTCCCCGATGAACATGGTGGCCACAAGGCCAAGAATGCTCGCCACGTAGAGTGGAATCGCGCCGAACCTTACCCATCGGTAGTCGATGAGGGAGACGATAAAAAACATCGGCATGCAAATCACGATCCAGATGAGCTGTGACTTGGCAAAATCCTGATCCCGCATCCATGTCGCGCTGTGGATGGCATAAATCCCGTAAGCCAAGAGACCCATCATCAGGCCGAAGAGCGGCCAGTTCATTCGCAGGAAATGTCGGAGCAGAGGATGCATCACGCAATGGACGGCACAGCCGAGAGAAGGGTCTTCGTGTATTCGTTTTGAGGATCGTTGTAGATCGCTTCGGCGCTGGCGGACTCCACAATTTTCCCATGGTGCATGACGAGCACATGGTCGCTGATGTGTTCCACCACGGCGAGGTCGTGTGCGATGAACAAGTAGGCGATGCCAAACTGCTCCTGCAAGTCCTGCAGCAGATTCACGATCTGGGCCTGCACGCTCACATCCAACGCGCTCACCGGTTCGTCGCAGACGATGAAGCGGGGTTCCACCGCGAGCGCTCTGGCGATGCCGATACGCTGCCGCTGGCCGCCGCTGAACTCATGCGGATACCGCCGCATCATATCGGCCTTGAGGCCGACCAAGCGCAAGAGATCCGCTACGCGTGCGGCGCGGTCGGAACGGTTCATTTTCGGAAAATGGATTTCAAGCGCCTCTCCCACGATCTCGCCAATCGTGAAGCGTGGGTTCAACGATCCAAAGGGATCTTGAAAAATCATCTGCATCTCACGCCGGAGGGGTCGAAATTCCCGTTCCGACATGGGCAAAATGTCGCGTCCCTTGTAGAGCACGCGGCCCGATGTAGAGGGAATGAGTTTGAGAATCGTGCGGCCGACCGTGGTTTTTCCGCTACCGCTCTCGCCGACCAGGCCGACCGTGCAACCGGGCTCGATCGTGAATGAGACATCATCCACTGCCCGGATATCGCCGACCTTGCGTCGCATCACGCCTCCCAGCACGGGAAACCATGTTCGTAAATTCTGAACCTCCAGCAAAGGCATAGCGGAAGATGGCACGGGCAGGGAGGATTTGTCACCTGCCATCATGCGAAGCTCCGAAGCATGTATCTAAAAAAAGAAATCTCTCCGTAAGGATGTGCCTCACGGAGAGAAGATGGAAAACGCAGAAGGCGCGGATTATTTGACCAATCCGGCAGCAGCCAGGGTTTTGTAGGCCCCGTTTTTCGAGAGCGTCTTGAAGGCACGCGCGGTGGCTTTGACGGTCACAAACTTTTTGAGTTCGGGAACCCAGACGCGTTTGGTTTTAAGATTCGGCTGGAAGTAGCGAGGGGTGACGGCTGTGACGTGCATGCCGATACCGCCTTTTTTCTTCGCGAGACCGCGACGATGGATTTTGGATCCGCGAACGGGCTTGGCCCCAGTGATGCTGCACTTTCTAGACATAAGATGGACGGCCGAAAGTAGGGAAACTTTGTGGGGAGTCAATACTTTCGTTGAATTTTTTGAGATTTTTCTTAGCGATCAAGTATTCCCCTTGGCGCGTTCGAGTCTCAGCGCATTCGCAATGACGCAGACAGAACTCATGCTCATGGCGGCACCGGCCAGAATGGGACTGAGTAAGAGACCGAAAAAAGGATAAAGCACACCCGCCGCTATGGGGATTCCAAGCGCGTTGTAGAGGAAGGCAAAGAAAAGATTCTGACGAATGTTCCGCATCGTCTCGCGACTCAAGCGGATGGCCCGGGCGATGCCGCTGAGGTCGCCTTTCACGAGAGTGATGCTGGAACTTTGGATGGCGACATCGGTTCCATTTCCCATGGCAATCCCAACATGGGCCTCGCTGAGCGCAGGAGCGTCGTTGATGCCATCCCCAGCCATGGCTACGCATTCCCCGTTGGCGCGAAGTTTTTTGATGAACGCCGCCTTGGCGAGGGGCTCGATGCCCGATTCGAAAGAATCCAGCCCGAGTTGCCGGGCGACAGCTGCAGCCGTGCGCTCGTTGTCACCCGTGAGCATCGTGATTTTCAGGCCCAGCGAATGGAGATCAGCCAACGCGGCGGCGCTTGTCGCTTTGATGGGATCGAAGACGGCGATCAACCCATAGGCCATTCCGTCGCCTCCGATAAAGAGAACCGATTTGCCTTCCTCTTGTAGCCTTGCTGCCAGAGTTTCGAGCTGGTCGAGGCCCGTGATTTTTTCGATCCGCAAAAACTCCGCCTTGCCGACCACAATCTTGCGACCCGCAACATCCCCGAGCACGCCCCCGCCCGCCACAGCGCGGAAGTTGGTCGTTGGCAAAAGCGGGATATCCTGCGCGCCACGCATAACCGCATCCGCGAGGGGATGCTCGCTGCCTTGCTCGAGTGATGCGGCAAGCTGGAGCAATTCTTTCGCATCCATGCCATCGACGGGAATGATTTCGACAAGCCGGGGGTGTCCCTCGGTGAGGGTCCCAGTTTTATCCACTACCAGCGTTGTGACTTTTTCCAACTCTTGGAGTGTAGCGGCATCCTTCACCAGCACGCCCTCGCGGGCACCGCGCCCCACGGCGACCATGATGGACATCGGTGTAGCGAGGCCGAGAGCGCACGGGCAAGCAATGATCAGGACGGCCACGGCATTCACGATGGCATGGGCGAGCCTCGGCTCCGGGCCGAACCAGGTCCACGCAATGAATGTGAGGATTGAAACTGCAAGCACGACTGGAACAAAAATTCCCGCCACTTTGTCAGCAAGACCCTGAATCGGCGCGCGTGTGCGCTGGGCTTCCGCGACGCTTTGCACAATGCGGCCGAGGAGTGTGTCGGCACCAATCCGCTCGGCGCGCATAACGAATGTCCCAGAGCCATTCAAAGTGCCGGCCGAAATCTTGTCGCCCGCGTTTTTTTCTACTGGCAGCGACTCGCCAGTGATCATCGACTCATCGACGCTTGAGTGGCCATCGATGAGTATACCATCCACAGGCACGCTGCCGCCTGGCACAACGCGCAAGCGGTCGCCCACTTGGACTTGCGCGAGGGGGATTTCCAAATCTCCGGCATCCGTGAGTTTGCGCGCAACGTGCGGAGTGAGATTCAGCAAAGCGCGGATTGCGCCGCCTGTTCTGGCCCTTGCTCGCAGTTCGAGGACCTGCCCCAGAAGGACGAGGGCGACAATCGCTGTAGCCGACTCGAAGTAAACAGGCATCTTCCCGCCATGCCGCAACGAATGGGGAAAAAAATCCGGAACCAGCATGGCCGCCGCGCTCATGAGAAAAGCCGCGCCCACACCGAGCGAAATGAGCGTGAACATATTCCAATGCCCGCTTGAAACCGAGCGCCACCCACGCAGAAAAAACGGGAATCCGCACCAGCAGACCACAGGCGTGGCGAGGAGGAATTGCGCCCAGCGCGAGAGTTCGCTGTCACCGAAGGCCGCCGTGGCAGGAACGAGGTGCGACATTGCCAAAAGAAAGACCGGCAGACCAAAAAGAACAGACACCACAAAGCGCCGCATCATATCAACCAACTCCGCATTTCCCACACTCTCCGGAGTGACTTCGAGCGGTTCGAGCGCCATGCCACACTTCGGACAATCGCCAGGGTGGTCCTGCCGAATCTCAGGGTGCATCGGACAAGTGTGGATGGCATTTTGAGGCACCGGCTTCGTCTCAGCCGGGGGCTTCAAAAACTTTTGTCGGCAATGCTCGCAACAAAAGTAAAAGACCTCGCCGCCTCGCTCGCCACGAAGTCCGGTGGATTCGTCCACCTCCATGCCACAAACCGGGTCAATTGCCATTTAAGGAATGCTTGGTGATCCTCCCAGCAAAAGCGAGGCCGGGATTGACTGTCAGCGTTGGAGCACGGCGCGATCTTCCAGTTCCGCCTGGCGTTTTTGAAGCGATGCTTGCACGGCAGATTGCAGTTCTTTTCGAGTAAACGGTTTCAGGATGTATTCGAATGGCCCCGCAAAAACCGAGCGCTTCATGGTTTTTTCATCCGCATGTGCCGTGAGAAAAACAACCGGCGCACCAGTCCGACCCCGAATGGCCACAGCGGCGGTGATGCCGTCGAGCACGCCTTTCAAGGTGATGTCCATGAAGACGACATCCGGCTTCAACTCGCCAGCGGCGCGGACGACATCCTCAGCGGTGTCCGTGATTCCCACCACTTTGTAGCCAAGCGAGACAAGTTCGCTTTTCAGTGCGGTGGCGGTGATCGCCTCGTCCTCGGCGATTAAAATGCGTGTCGGTTCCATATTAGGAATTTCGACCCGCCGGCTCCGTTTTCAAGGTGGGCTCAAGAGAAAACCCCACCGACACGCAGGTTCCTCCTTCAGGGTTGTTGGAAATCACGGCCTCGCCGCGAATTTGTTTTGCGAGGGCATGCGCGAGATTCATTCCCATGCGGCCGCTTTTCACACTCTCGAAATTGGGCGGCAGGCCGATGCCATTGTCACTGATGACCATTGTATTTTTCGGGCCGCTCTGCAGCTCCACACGAATGATACCCGTCTTGCGTCCGGCGAACGCATGCTTGAGCGAATTCAAAAGCAATTCGGTGGCAAGCAGGCCTAGAACTTGCGAGGTGTCGACATCAAGAACGAGCGGATCGATTCGCTTCACCAGTGTGAGCTGGCATCCGCTTGGCGAGTGGGAATGCAGAAGCGACTCGGCGATTTCGGAGAGATTCTTTCCAAACTCGATGCGCTGAAGATTTCCGGAGGTGTAGAGCTGCTCGTGCAGGCGGGCCATGAATTGAATCCGCTCCCGGCACTCGGCAAAAATCTCGGCCGCTTCGGCGTCCTTCAATTTGGAGGCCTGCAGCAGAAGGATGCTGGAAATGATTTGGAGATTGTTCTTCACCCGGTGGTGGATTTCTTTCAAAAGATTTTCCTTCTCCTCCAAACTAGCCCGGCTTTTTTCCTCGGCTTCGCGATGGCGGTAGAGACCGCGCACAATCACGGTCAGAGCCAGCGTGGCAATGGCCACCGCCAACACACCACTGGCCACCATGGCATGCATGAGCTGCTCGGCTTCGTTCTTCCGCTCCAAGATGCGCGCCTGCAGGATTTGATGCTGCTCGACCACGAACTCCTGAAATGCCGCCGTGATCTGCTGCATGACGATGTCGCCCCTGCGATGAATCGGATTCTGGCCGCCGGAACCGGTTTCATAGGCCATGTGGGACTCGTTCAAGAGTTCCAGCCAGCGTCGAATTAACTCCCCGATCCGGTCCAGCGCGCGGAGGGTTTGGTAATCACCCGCAGCCGTTCCGAGCAGATTTTCAAAACGCTCGTCCATGATGGTGGACGACTTTTTGAGATATTCGTCACGCTTAGCGGAGTTGCCTGTAATGACATAGCTGCGGAGCGCGGACTCGGCTTCGCGGAGTTCGAGTTGCACCTCCTTCGCCAGATCAAGTTGGCTGTGTTTTTTGTCAACCCAGACGATCGAATCGAGCAGGTTCCGGCTCGTCACATGGGAGAACCAGCTGTCTGCTGCAAAGAGCAGCATCATCACGGCAAAAGCAGTCGCGGCCACGGCCTCAAGACGCTTCTTTGGTATTCTGTAAACAAACTCTCTCATTCGGTGGTGTTTCAACACAACATCAGCCATGCAGGAGTGATGGCAAATCCACTGCGGCTCAGCAGTCCGGAGACGGTGAACGATATGTTCACAATATTTTTGTTGAACGCAGACGACACGCGAACACCTTGCAAACTTGAACCCATGAAAAAATTGCGCCCAAGTGGTGGTTACCGTGACACCGCGAGCTTTCAAACAACGACGATCATCTACGATGCGACGGTGTGGTTCTGCGAAAAGTTCCTGGATGCCCGCTCGCGCACTGTGGACCAGATGATCCAAGCCGCCCGCAGCGGCCGCCAAAACATCGCCGAAGGCAGTCGGGCTTCGGCGACATCATCGCAGACCGAGCTGCGCTTGGTGAATGTCGCACGCTCCAGCTTGGACGAGCTTCTACTGGACTACGAAGACTACCTGCGCCAACGGCGACTCCCGCAATGGGATCCCGACAGCAAGGAAGCCAGCGCCGTGCGGCGTGTCCCGCAGGAGTTCCGAAAAGATCGCTCGGATCAGGCGGATCTGACCGATCTCAACGACGAGCAGCGCTTTGCGCTCTATGCACGCTGGCTCGAAAGCAACGACCCCGCGATCCGCGCGAACGCACTCATCTGCCTGATAAACCAGGCGAACTTCCTCCTCGACCGCCAGATCGCCGCGCTCGAAAAGGGCTTTGTTGAAGGCGGCTACTCCGAGCAACTTGCGACAGCAAGGCTCGCCCACCGCAAAGAACAAGATCGGTCGGATCCGCCTGATCGGACTGATCCGACCGATCTTCCCAAGTGCCCGCAGTGCAGTTCGCTCATGGCCCTTCGCACCGCGAAAAGCGGCAAGAATGCCGGGCAGCAATTTTGGGGCTGCACGAAATATCCCGACTGCAAAGGCACCCAGCCTGTCTGAGCAGGCTCAGCTTTCTAGGATTGGCGGGCAGCTGCAGAACACATGGCGGTCTCCGTGGACATTGTCGATACGGGCTACGGTTGGCCAGAATTTGTGCTGGCGCAGCCATGGCGCAGGCCAGGCGGCTTGGGAGCGCGGATACGGGCGCGTCCACTCGTCGCTGGTGACGCATGCGGCTGTGTGTGGGGCGTTTTTGAGCGGGTTGTTGGTGCGGTCGAGCTTGCCGGTTTCGATGGCGACAAGTTCGGCGTGGATCGTGAGCATGGCGTCGCAGAATCGGTCGAGTTCCGCCATGGACTCACTCTCGGTGGGTTCGACCATGAGGGTTCCGGCGACCGGCCAGCTCATCGTGGGGGCATGGAATCCAAAATCCATGAGTCGCTTGGCGACATCTTCCACTTCGATGCCGGCGCGTTGTTTCCATTCGCGCAGATCGAGGATGCACTCGTGCGCGACGCGGCCGGATTTGCCTTTGTAGAGGATCGGGAAATGCCCGCCGAGTCGTGCGGCGATGTAGTTTGCGTTGAGAATCGAGACGGCCGTGGCATCGCGGAGGGCGCGGGGACCCATCATGGCGATATACATCCAGGAAATGACCAGAATGCTCGCACTGCCGAGATTCGACTGCGAAACGGGGCCAACGGTGTTGCCTTTTTTCAGCGGATTGCCGGGAAGGAAGGGCGCGAGGTGCTTGGCGACGCCGATGGGACCAACGCCGGGGCCACCGCCGCCATGAGGAATACAGAAGGTTTTGTGGAGATTCAGGTGGCACACATCGGCTCCGAAATCACCCGGACGGCACAAACCGACCTGCGCGTTCATGTTGGCGCCGTCCATGTAAACCTGCCCGCCTGCGGAGTGAATGATCTCGCAAATGTCGCGGATGCCCTCCTCGAATACGCCATGAGTAGAGGGATAGGTCACCATGACCGCAGCGAGGTTATCGCGGTGGAGATCTGCTTTGGCGCGGAGGTCGGTGAGATCGATGTTGCCGCTGGCGTCACAGGCGACGGGGACGACTT
>JAPLTI010000353.1 GCA_026398285.1 Verrucomicrobiota bacterium | reverse complement strand
GGATGGAGGTGTGGAATTGATTCCTCGCGGGGTCTCCCCCGTGCAGGCGCGCACTCTCACGCTCTCCGCACGAGGGCGTCATAATGCTGAGGACTATCACGAAGGGGCAGGCACGCTCGAGCGTATAAAGGAGGAGCCTGGATTTTGCGGGTTTCTGCACATGGGGTCGCAGGGCGCCTTTATTCAGTTCAAGCACTGGGTTGCGCCCGATCCCCTGCAAGCCATCTTGCTGCGCGTGCGCCGCGAGTCCGAGGAGCCGATTCTCATAAGCATCTTGATTGACGGGAGCCTTGTCGCCGCTCTTCGCATGGAGGGACCGGGCACCGGTAAGTGGGAATCCGTTGAAATGCCGCTCAGCAGGGCGATCAGCGGGGAGTTTGAAGAACTCACGATCCGCCTGGATTCCACAGAGCCAGTCCACCTCGGCACCTTCTCGTTCATTGAAAAGAAATAGTAGCGACCTCGTCTCAATCCCAACTCCATGATAAACAAAGCAAACAAAAAACTCGGCTGGGGCATCCTCGGCACGGGGATGATCGCCCAATGGTTTTCCGCCGACCTCCCAAAATCCGCCACCTCCCGGTTGGTCGCCGTCGGGAGTCGTGACAAGAAACGGTCCGCCATGCTGACAGAGGGGAGCAACGCCCGCGCGCTGGACTCGTATCAGGCGGTTCTCGACGATCCATCCGTGGAAGCCGTTTATATTGCGCTCCCAAACCACCTGCACGCAGAATGGACCATTCGCGCTGCGGAGGCGGGGAAACACATTCTCTGCGAGAAACCCTTCACCATCAACCGCGCCGAGGCGATGGAGGCTCTGGAGGCGGTGCGGCGGGCGGACGTGTTCTTCATGGAAGCCTACATGTATCGCTGCCATCCAGTGACTGCCCTTGCGGCCAAAATCCTGCGCGAAGGGACCATCGGCGAGGTGCGGATGATGAAGGCGGGCTTCAGTTACGCCATGCCCACCGATTCTGGAAATATCCGCTTCAACAACGCCTTTGGTGGCGGGGCGATCATGGATGTGGGCGGATACGCACTCTCCATGCTGCGGCTGCTGGCGGGGGCGGCGCTGGGGCGTTCCGTCTCTGCCTAACCTCTCGACCTCCAGGCGGTGGCCTCCATCGGCACCAAGAGCCGCGTGGACGAATGGGCTGCAGCATCGGTCCGGTTCGAGGGCGGCATTCTCGGCCAGCTCACCACGGGATGTGCGATCGACACGGAAAATATCGTGACCGTTTGGGGGACCAAAGGCTCGCTCACACTCACGAATCCCTGGTTTCCCGGACGCCAAGGCGATGGCCTGATCCAGCTTGCCGTAAAGGGGAAGAATCCCAAAACCATCAAATCGGCTTCCAAGGTGCCGCTTTACGCATTGGAGGCGGATACTGTGGCCCGTGCGTTACCTGGTCGCGAGGCACCCTATCCATGCATGACCTGGGCCGAATCGCTCGCACAGATACGCGCCGTCGATCTCTGGCGCGAAAAGGTCGGCCTCGTCTTCGATGCCGAGAAACCAATCTCGCTGAAAAGTCCGATTGCCGGCAGAAAGCTCTCCCTCGGTGCACGGGCGGAACACCTCATGCGCTATGGACAGGTCGCCGGATCGGAGAAAAAAGTCTCCCGTCTCGTCCTCGGCTCCATGCAGCACCTCATGCCCGATCAGGCGCACGCCAACGCCCTGCTCGATCATTACTTCTCCGCCGGAGGCAACGCCATCGACACGGCCCATGTTTACAGCACCGAGGAATTTGTCGGGCACTGGATCGCCTCCCGCAAGGTGCGCGACGGCATTTTCCTTATCGGCAAAGGGGCGGCCTTCGACATCACGCCGGAGGGGGTGATGAAGGATTTGGAGCAAAGCATCTCGCGCCTTGGAGTCACATCGCTGGACCTTTACATGATGCACAGGGACAACCTGGAAGTTCCCGTGGGGGAATTTGTCGATCTGCTCTCGGGGCTCCAGTCCAAAGGGCTGATCAAGGCCTACGGCGGATCCAACTGGACGCCTGAAAGGATCAAAGCGGCGGAACTTT
>JAPLTI010000336.1 GCA_026398285.1 Verrucomicrobiota bacterium | reverse complement strand
AAGCATGCAGAAAATTTAGTTTTTTTTGAATTTGTTCCTACATTCTCATCCTCTATGAGTCTGCTGGATGCCATTCCTCACCTTACCGCAACTGGTGGCGAAGGCTATTTCCTAACGCGCTCAGGCGCCCAGAAATTGATTGCTCTCTTGGACGAGAAAAAAATCTTCATGGATGTGGACTGGCTGATTTTTCTTCAATCACTCACTCCGGAGGAGCGCCAGGAATTTATGGCCAAGGACAAAACCGGTAGATTTGAAGTCTTGAAATTTTCTTCAATCAAATTGAATGCATATGTCATGTTGCCTGCCTTGGTGGAGCACTTGGGCGAGGATTCTATTATTTCTTACCTGAACCCTGATAATTATATCGAGCGTGAAGACATGCGGAAGGCACCTTCTCCGCTGCGTCACAATTGAAATGCAAAAGGTGCCTCGCATTACTGTAATTATTCCAATCCTGAACGCCATGCCGTATTTGCCGGAGGCGTTGTCGTCTTTGGAGGCACAGACTTTTCGAGACTTTGAGGTTTGCCTATGGGACAATGGCTCAACCGATGGGAGCGTGGAGGAGGCGAGGCGCTGGATTCCAAAGAGATTGCCCGGGCGAGTGGTGTCTGGAAATCCGTTGCCTTTGCATGAATGTCTCGCGAAGATGGTGGAGGAAGCGCAGACGGAATTCGTAGCGCGTATGGATGGGGATGATATTTGTTTGCCGGAGAGGTTTGAGTCCCAAATTTCAGCCATCTTAAAAAATCCCGACCTTGGGATTGTCGGAGGGCAGTGCATTTACATAGGCTCGGATGGCAAGCACCTGGGAGATCAAGAAGTTTTGCCCTCTCGGCATGATGACATCCTAACCCAGATGCTCTTCCGTAGCGCGCTCACGCACCCGGCCTTGCTCTTCCGTAGAACGGCGATTTTGGAAGCAGGCAATTATCAGTTGCCCAAGCCGATCGAGGATTTGGATTTGTATTTCCGAATGTCATTTAAATGGAAGTTTCAAAATCTGGAGGTGCCGGTTCTCAAATATCGAATTCATCCAAACAGCATTTGCCGATCCAATGAGTTGGATCATGCCAAAAGGGTTATCGAGGTGGTGGGTTCACATGCCCCGAAAACCTATGGAATGGCGACCGAGAATTATGTTCGACTGCGTAACAGGCAAAGCGGTTGCGCTGTGGCCCAACTTCTGGCAAGTGCGAGATATCGTGCCTGCGGCTCGTTTCGGAGATTTTTTGCTTTAGTGTTTTCCTATTATTTTGTTTGCAATGGCCGATGCCTTACCGGTTCGAGAGACTATTTTTCAAAAATGGTGTATCGGCTTTTTGAACTTTTTGTGCGAAAACCGAAATTGAAAACTCTCATGCAGGAGGCCCATTAAATGATTTTGACCCGCCGGAAGAACTACGAAGAACTGCTGGGAGAGCAGGAATTTTTTGTCACCCCGCTCATTCGGAAGTCTATCGATGATGCGCTGACTGCCATTGGACCTGTGGCAAGCGGAGCCAAAGTGCTCGATATTGGGGCCGGAGAGTGCCCGCTGCGTGGCATGCTGGAGGGCAGTGGATACAAATACAGCAGTTTGGATATCGAGCAAAATCGTGCGAGAACCATCGATCATATCGCCCGGATCGACGCCCTCTTACCCGATTCACTTTCCAAAGCGGGTGGGTTTGATTTGCTTATTCTTACTGAAGTGCTAGAGCATGTGCCTGACTGGAAGGTGGCTTTTCAAAATCTGGCTCTCTTACTTAAGCCCGGTGGGCATTGTTTAGTTACATCGCCATTTTTTTACATGTTGCATGAGGAGCCGTATGATTTCTGGAGACCGACAGACCATGCGTTGAGGTCCTTCGCCGAATCGAATGGTTTGGAAGTATTTTTATCGCGGCGTAACGGGGATGGGTGGGATGTGTTTGGAACATTGCTTTGTTCGATGTCTGTGTGCCGGAGAAAAAAAAGCTTTCTCGCTTATCTCGCCACGCTGCCGGTATGGTGTATTCACCGAATGCTCAAAGCATTTTTCAAGTCCAGAGTTTTGCAAGGTTTGGTGAATCTTCAGATGCGGTATTATTTGGGGAATTTGATGCTCCTTAGAAAAAAATGAGGGTGGCTTTCATCAGCACGGTTCACGGGCATAGTTGGCCTGGGAGTGAGTTTCTTTGGGGAAAAACGGCAGATCGTTTGTTGGAGGACGGGCATCAGGTTTTCGCTCGGTGTAGCAGCGATTTCGCGAATGCGCCGAATTTAAGGGCCTTGCTGGAAAAAGGGATGGTTTATGATCCTCTGCAGCCAGTTGTTTCTCGAGCGGCGCGTTTGATGGCACGGTTTTTCGACCCAATGGCCAAGTTAAGAGCTTGGAGACCCGAAATGGTTGTGGTTTCGTCCGGTTCCGCCTTTGATATTTCGTATTCGCCTCCGATGGCTAAGTATCTCAGTGAACTCAAGTCCCCGTTTATCCCAATCTGCCACTTCAATGCGGAAACCTTTTGGGTGGATGAGCGCAACCGTGAGATTATGCGTCGCATATACTCGCAGGCGGCAACCGCTGTTTTTGTATCGGCTGATAACCATAGGATTACCGAGCGGCAATTGGCGCTAAGTATACCAAATTTTCTGGTAATCAAGCCGCCGTTGCCGGTGCGATTGGATGCGCCGCTCCCATGGCCAGATGGCGATTGCTGGAATTTTGGTTGTGTGGCCCGTTGGGAATCTCGTTGGAAGGGCCAAGATGTTCTTTTTGAGGTGTTGGCTCGTCCGGAATGGCGGATGAGAAATTGGCATTTGAATCTGTATGGCGAGGGGGCTGAGGAGGGGTATCTGCGAGAGTTGGCGAGTTTTTTTGGGATTGCAGACAGAGTGAGCTTCGTGGGTTTTGTAAATGACCGGACTGAAATCTGGCGGACTAATCACATTCAAGTGTTTCCAACGCGAGGGGAGGGGGGGCCGATGGTTCTCACGGAAGGCATGGCTTGTGGTAGGGTGGCTGTTATAAGTGATTGCGGAAATGCGCGAGAATATGTGGAGCATGGTGTGGATGGGTTCTTAGCGGAGTTTGCCACGCCGGAGATTTTTTCGCACGCTTTGGAGAAGGCTTGGGAGCGGCGGGAAGAGTGGAAAGAGATGGGATGTAAGGCTCATAGAAAAGTGAGATCTATTGGGAAGGATGTAACGCCGAGTGAAGAACTTTTAGCGGAGATCAAGAAATCTAATTCATAAGTATTTGATTTGAAATATATTTTTCTAATCTTGTCTTCAAAATCTTATAAGTTTGATTTTTTTCAAATCGAATTTAAACAGTCGTGTTAAATCACACCAATCCTTGTTCTGGAATCAGCGTTCTCATATGCTGTTATAATGCTGCATGGGTGTTACCCCGAACTCTGGTTGCATTGTCGCGACAGAAGTTTTCTTCGGATTTCGGTTGGGAAATTTGTATTATTGACAACAACTCCCATGACTCAACGGCGGAGTGTGTTAGGCGTTTTATTAAGAAGAATGGTGACATTGATGTTTCGCTAATTACTGAAAAACAGCAGGGCTTGAGTTATGCCCGGATAGCTGGATACCAAGCTGCAAAATTCCCGATTTTGATCTACTGCGACGACGACACGCTTCTTTGTGAAGATTATTTGCAAAAAGCCTTCGATTTTATGCGGGATCACCCACAAACGGGCCTTTGTGGTGGATGCGGGGCTGCGGTTTTCGAGTCGGAGCCTGATCCGCGAATATTGCCATATCTGGATCGCTATGCCACGGGGCCGCAAGGGCAGGAAAGCACAAGCGACATCACGGAGCGGGGCTTTGTCTTTGGGGCGGGTATGGTGGTCCGCAAGTCGGTAATGGATGCCATACTCAATTGCGGATTCGCATTTTCCAGCCTTGGCCGCACCGGAAAAATGCTCACGGGAGGTGAGGATGTCGAACTTGGAAATGCGATCCGCGCCGCCGAGTATCGCATACACTACTTTGCGGATTTGAAATACGAACACATTTTGCCGGCGCGGCGATTGACATGGGACTACCTGAACCAAATGGCTTATGGGAACGGGTATTCCAGTGTGGTCATGCCTTGGCCGAAGACGCTTTTTTCTTACAAGAGCCATCCGTTGTATGTGGCGATTTGGACTTGCGCTGAGTTCCTCAAACGCGGAATCCCTGTTTGGCTGGGTGGGGCGACCCAGAGTCAGGAATTGGATTTTGCAGCTATTCGGGGGGCACTGAAAGGTGTGCTGGCCGAATTTTTCAGTCTATTTGAAAAGCGGCGAAAAGCTCGTGGATTTTATCGAAAACTCATGGCGTATGCTCGTGAAAAAAACTCCATTTAAAAATGAAGTGGCTGATCGTTGAAGATGCGTTGAGGGATCGGAAGGGGCATTGGTTGGAGTATGTCTCGACTTTTGTGCGGGGCCTGAGGGAACTGGGGGATGAAGTGGTGGTGCTTTGCGATAGCAAGGTGGAGGGGTTCGTGATGGAGCAGACGGGGGCGCTGCCGGTGCTGCCAGAGTCGATTTGGCATCGGATGGCTGATGGGGCCGGGGCGGTAAAGCGGTATTTAAGGGTGCCGGGGCATGCCATCGCAACATTGTTTGCGATGCGAAAAGTATTCAGAGGATTTAACCACGGATTACACGGATTGACACGGATGGGGAAGGCTCAGGGCGACGCCCAGGAGACCTGTGCTGGCGCTGCGTTTTCAAATCCCTTTGCAAGCAAGCTTGCCCGCGATTCTGAAAACACATCGCCCACTCGCGGCGCGAGTGCCCCTGCTGAGGAGGCGCTTCGCGCCGATGATATGGGATCGGGAAGTGCTGTGGGGAATCAGTTTGCTGATTCGATGGAGTTTTTGAAAGGCCAGTCGCAAGCTGGCTTGCAGATGGACAATCAAAAACTCCCCACCATTCGCACCGCGAATGACCCCAGCGCTCCCGGGGAATATTCTTCATCCGTGCCCATCCGTGATATCCGTGGTTCCAATTTTGTCACCCTCGACTCTGGACCCTCGCCACTCGACTCGGGCGAAGCCCCAGACTGGATCTTCGTCCCGACGGTTTTGGTGCACCATTTACTTGGGTGGTGGTTGCTGCTCAAAACAGGATCGCTGCCAAAGGAGTCGCGGGTGCTTTTGTTTTTTCCGAATTTGCCGATTCGATTGGATGGTGCTGGGAAGGCACACTGGAATCGTGGTCCAACGACGAAGTTGATGGCTTGGCTTTTTGCAACTTTAAGAAACGAAGTGGAGAGTGGGCGGGTGATGCTGGGTGTCGAGACGCATGCAATGCGGAGGGCGCTTGAGGCATTGATTCGTATGCCGGTGGTGTATTTGCCGCATCCGGTTGAGGCGGCCCAGCCGCCGAGAACTGATAGCGGAAGACTGAGGACTGAAGTTGAAGATCAGAATATCGATTCTTCAAATAATCCGTTATCCGCTATATGCCATCCGCCATCCGGCTATGCAAAGCCGATTGTCTTTGGCTGCTACGGTGCGGCGCGCTGGGAGAAGGGGAGTGACATTTTTCAAGATGCGATCAAATTGATCTTGAAAAATGAGGTGGCGAGTGACGGGTGCCGAGTGGCGAGTATTCAATCCGAGTGCACGCGGGAGCTTGGCCCTGCTTTTTTACCCATTACCAGTAACCCGTTACCCGCTACTGCGGCCGGCAGGCCGCTCCGCTTCGCGATTCAATGGGTGGAGGATTTTCAGGATGAAAAAGGGAATCTCGTTCAACTCGATCCTTGGTTAAAAAACCATCCGCAGGTGGAGGTGATAGGGCGGTTTTTCGAGGAGGATGAGTATGAGCGACGGTTGGCCGCGACGGATGTAATGGTCCTGCCATATCGGTCGCCTTATCGCTTGCGGGTTTCGCGTGTTGTCATCGAGGCCATGATGAACGGGATGCCAGTTATTGCGACACGCGGGACGACGCTTTTTGAACAAGCGGAGGAATATGGTGTGGTCATTGGGTGCGAGGAGGGGAGCGCGGAAAGTTTGGCAGAGGCAATTTTGAAAGCGGCAGAGAATTTTGAAATGATGCGGGTTAGCGCAATGCAACGATCTAGAACGGCGGCCAAGAGTTTCTCAGTGGGATATTTCCGGGATTTGCTGGGAAGAAATGGGCAAAAGCTCTCGACTCTCGACGCTGGTCCCTCGTCTCTACATTTTAAATGATGAATGCAAGGATTTTTGCGGGGGCGGTTTTGGCTTATGGATACAACCAATGGGCTGGGAATTTCCCATCGCGGCGGCTGCGGGAGGTTTATTTGAGAGGCTGGCTTGGGAGTTTAGGTGCGAAATCCGGGGTGCAGATGGGATGCCGTTTCCTGAATGGGCGGAAAGTTTTTCTCGGCAAACGGAATGTGATCAACTTCGGCTGTTTATTTGATGGTCGTAAATTTTCTATTCGCACTGGAAGCAACGTCTCAATTGGCCCGGAGGCGACTATTTTAACGCTTGGCCATGATCCAAGATCGGCGACTTTTGAAGATCGGGGGGGAGATGTTGTAATCGGTGATCGGGTTTGGATTGGATATCGGGCGATTGTTTTACCGGGGGTTAGTATCGGCGAGGGGGCTGTGGTTGGGGCTGGTTCCGTAGTTACAAAGAATGTTGATCCATATGCGATTGTGGCGGGAAATCCGGCGAGAAAGATTGGGGAGCGTGTTGCCGCGCAGGAGATAGAAGATGGAACTTCGCAGATCGGAGATAGAGAAAAGCGGGGGTTTGAGTATGAGCTAGATTATAGGTCTTGGCTCGTTTGATTATAAATCTTGAACAAATAATTTTTCTAATTAAGCGATCGTTAAGAGCATCGCTAATGGGAGTGCCTTTTTTTGGCACTACCCGATTTTTATTGCCGGAATCCTATTTTTTTAAAAGAAGAAGATTCAGAGTAAATGCACCGCCAGAGCATGGCTTGGAGTATGATTTTATTAATTTGTTTTTCGATGATGAATATGGACTGAAAACACTGCATCACTATCCCCAAACAATTGTCGATATTGGAGCAAATATCGGGCTTTTCTCGCTAAGAGCAGGCTCGCTTTTTCCCAAAGCGAAAATCCATGCTTATGAACCAAATCCACGATTAAAGTGCCATTTGAGTAAAAATCTGGAACAAATTCAGGGGGATTTTTTTCTAGAGGCTGTAGGTTCAAAGGGCGGTAACGGGCATTGCATAGATTCCGGGGACTCAAGAATGGGTGTTTTTGAAAATGGAGCGGGAGAATCAAAAATGATTGGTTTTAATACGGTGTTGGATCGAATCGGGACTCAAATCGATTTGCTGAAAATAGACTGTGAAGGAGGGGAATGGGAAATTTTTGAAAACCCAGTTCCTTTCCAAAAGGTCAGATCGATTCGCATGGAATATCATTTGCTGGGCGGAAGGACTCTGGATGATTTGAAGAAAGCTGCTGGTAGAATTGGATTTGAAATTGTGAAGCTGGAGCAGAATTCAAGATTTGGGATCGCCTGGATGGATGCGCTGAAAAGCTGATCCGCCTTTGCGCCGCGTGAGTGGAAACTGAAGAACCCCGGCAATCGAACTCGAATTTGCATTTGATCAAGATTTGTAAAGGTTGACCAATTGTGAAAATGCAGCTAAAATTTTTTTATGATGTTGAAGATCGTTATTCCGGAAAAACTGAAGGAACATTCCCAAAAGTTGAAAGAAATCTACTTGAGGCAGCGCAAAATTACCTTGGAGGAGGCGCGCTTGCAATGTTTGAGGGTTGCATCTCAAGGAAAGACAGACTACTCGCGGAAGTGGATTCGCTTGGAATCTGGTTTGCAAAAGAGCAGTGCTTCTTAGGTGACGACTGGTCTGGCAGGCTGTCTGCAGTCTCCTCTGGTGCCGAGCACGAAGTTTTTTTTGATCCAGCCAGCCAGCTTGCAATCAAAGTCACAAGGCCGGGTGCTTTTGGTCACAGCGTTGTCGGCCCTGGGTTAAGTGCATTTCCAAGCGAGTATTTATCGCGTTGGACTCTTCATAATCAAATTTTTGGCGAGAGCGTTCGATTTTTAGGAGCGCTCAAAAATGAATCAGGTTTTCAACTGGTTATTTCGCAAGTGTGGATTGCATCCCGATTGGATTGCCCAACGGCTAGCGAGCAGGAAATCGAAAGCTACTTTGAATATTTGGGTTTTCAAAAAATGCCGCATTTGGAAGTGCCGGTCTTTTTCAACCCAGAGCTTGACTTGGTCATTCTGGATGCTCAGCCTCATAATGTTCTAAAAGATGATGCGGGGAATCTTGTCCCGATCGATGTGGTTATTGGTCAACCGAGTGCCTGGACGAGGGATTGGCTGGGGATAATCCCGAAAACGGCGAGATGAAAAAGCTTCTCTACGTCTGCGAAGCGGATTCAGGAGGGATCATGGAATATGCGATCCGGCAGTCTGCTGCATTGGTAAATCAAAGAATGGAGGTTCATTTTTTGTGCAAGGAGTCGTTTCCGAAGGATCGGTTAGCGGGAGGGATTGTGGTGGAGAAATTCGTAGAAGGTCGAGTGTCGTGCGACCAGCGTCGAGGGTTGGTGGGGAAAATAAGCACGGTTTGGAGGCTGACCCTTAGGCAGCGGCGGAATGCAAAAAGAGTCGCAGAGTTGGCAACAAAGCTCGCACAAACCAGTTCTACCCGCAACCAGCTACCCGCTACTCGCCACCAATTCGGCTCTGCAGATGTCGCTGTTCTCTTCGCTTGCTACAAGGAATACTTTGCTCCGTTTTGGGTGTGGCCTTTGCGGAGGTTAGCAAAGAAGGGCGTGGTGATTGGAACAATTGCGCATGATCCGGTGAGGGATTTTGTGGTGGGACCGCTGTGGTGGCATCGGTGGTCAGTGAGACTGGCTTATTCGTTCGTGCGGCATGTGTTCGTGCACGATGACACTCCTGTGGATTTTGGGGGAAAGCGGCCGGAGGGAATCCAAGTGCACCAGATTCCGCATGGGCCGTATGAGGTGGCTGAGCCGAAAATCGGGAGGCTCGAAATGAGAAGAAGGCTTGGGTTTTTAACCACGGATGACTCGGATATACACGGATGGGGAACCACGAATCACACGAAGGAACACGAAAGGGTAGAAGCGCAGGGCGAAGCTTGGGCAGGCCAAGCTGGCGCTTCCGAATCAGACTCTCTGGCAAGCGCGCTTGCCGACTCGCCTGCTTCTGAATCGCTCACTCGCTCCGCGAGTGGCCCTGCTGGAGAGCACATCGCGCCAACAGATCGGATATCGCAGATAGGAGATAGGGGAATTGGAAGTGTTGGAGTGGATCAGTTTGCTGATTCGTCAGGGTTTTTGGAGGGCCAGTCGCAAGCTGGCTTGCAGATGGACTCGCAAAACCACCAATCCATTCGCACAGCGAATGATCCCAGCGCTTCCAAGGGAAATTCTTCATCCGTTAATTTTGACTCGCTCGATCCCTCTCGTCTCGCCCTTCGGGCCGACCTTCGGTCGCTCGATGACTTGCATCGTCCCCGATGCTGCGCCCCTTTGGGGCCAACTTTCAGTTGCTCTTCCTTCAGCTTTCCCAAGCTTTCGGTTCTCGCGCCTGCCCCGGCGCTCGATTGTGAAATCCGTGGTTCTAATTTTGAAGCTCTCGACTCTCGACCCTCGACTCTCGACACATCTGCTCCCGCAGATGTTGTCTTCCTGGCCTTTGGCCAGATCCGGGATGGGAAGAATTTGGATTTGTTTTTGCGGGCGATTACTCATCTTCCGAAGCATGTAAAGTTGCTGGTGGCTGGGAAGGGGGATTCGGGTTCATCGAGGCCACCGGAGTTTTATCAAAATCTCGCCGAGGAACTTGGTGTGGCGGATCGGTGCCGATGGGATGTTCGAAGAATTCCTGAAGACGAAGTGGGTGATATCTTTGCGGTGTGTGATGTTGTGCTCGTGACCTACAGTGCAAAATTCCGCTCGGCAAGCGGGGTGCTTAATGCGGCCGTTTCTGCACGGAAGTTGGTGCTCGCTTCTTCAGGCTCGGGTCCGTTGAAAACTGTTGTGGAGAAATACCATCTCGGTGTCTTCGTAGAGCCCGATGATCTCGAAGAAACCCTGCGAGGTGCCTTGCAGCTTATGGATGCGATTTCATCACCCGCCACTCAAAATCTTGACAATCGACGCTCGACGCTCGACGCTTGCTTTCCACCCGCCACCACTGACTCGCCACACGATACAGCAGGGGTATTATTGCCTGCTTGGGACAGATATGAAAGCGATAACTCTTGGAAGGAAAATGCTAAGAAAACTAGAGACACCTTTGTTCCTCCGCACTAAAATTTTGATTAGCTAAAAAGATGCCAAT
>JAPLTI010000378.1 GCA_026398285.1 Verrucomicrobiota bacterium | reverse complement strand
TGATGCAGGAACTCGCCCGGCGCCATCATCACCCGGTCACGCCACTGTTGAGGCACCGCGATAGTGGTCCACCAGTAGAGGCAGGGCTGATCCTTGCCGGAATGATTGGTGATGGTCATGCGCGTGACCATGTTTCCATTTTCCAATGTGAGAATGACTTCCCAACTGCAGCCGAAAAGCTCGTCGAAGGCACCCATCGCGATCGCTTCGCGACCGTCGGCGAGCGTCACCCTGCGGGTCTCGATCGTCGAAATGCCGTGCACATTGTGGCCGTAGCGGAAGGGATTGAACTCAATGCCGCCGATGCTCCAGGGACCTGAGAGAGACCAATTGACGAAAGAGAAACTGGGGGGAGTCCAGAGCAACTGGCGGTTGAGTTTTTTGTCGAAGATTTCCAACACACGGCCAGCCATGGAAGGGAGCACGGTGACCCGCACAAAATCATCCTCCAAGCGCACCACCGGCAACTCCTGCACTTCGAAGTGACCTGGATAATCCATCGCCTTCTTGTAAGGAAACGCTGATGTCCAGAGGTTGCGGTGGATCGGCTGAAGATGCTTCGGCACACCCGGCGCGGGGTGATAGGGATACATCTCCTCGTTGTGGTTGACGCGTGGCGCGGAGAGGCGCTTGCGCTCAGTAAAAGGACGAAGGTGGAATGCTTGGGTGGTGTGTTGGATGGTCATCTCAAAAGAGAAATACAACTGATAAAAATACCCCCTCAGTTCATTTCATCTATTGAAAAAATTAAAATAAAATTACACTTTTTGAACTTCGACAGAGTGCTCAATGCTCAGGAAGAATTGAGGCTCCACAACCAAAACCACGCGGCAGCGCGATTCGAAACTTGGGAGGGTCCATCCTTTGCCTTGCTCGCCCCCTGCTCGCTGCGCCCTTCGGGCCATCTGCGATGTGCTTCCTCCGCCCCACCCGGGGCTTCGGTTGGCATGACCCAAGCTTCAGCCGCAAAGCGGCGTCTCTGCTGGATTCAATGGCGGCCTTGCCGCACAAGTCGGACCCCGGCGGCGCGGCGTCCCTACCATGGCAAACGATCACGCTGGCGCGCGGCAGCGCGAATCGAAACTTGGGAGGGTCCATCCTCCGGCATGACCCAAGCTTCAGCCGCAAAGCGGCGTCCGCTTACCAATGAAATTGCCAAGCCAGTGCCTTTCACAGTCGAGACGACCGTGCCCCCCTCTTTCGCCCACCGCGCGACAGCGCGATTCGTAACCCAAGGTAGGGACTGCCAGGCCCTTGGCGTCCCATTCCTCAGCCGCAAAGCGGCGTTCTCGTAGCACTCCGAGTTGGAGAGAGGCAGCATTTCTGCGAGCACCGGGGAGGCAAGACTTTGCGAGGTGCAGCTCTGCAAAAATGAAAGAAAATGAACACTGACCCCTAGTTTAGGTTCTTGTTTCAAAGCATGGAGCGCTGCAATTTTAGTTGGAATGAGAGTTCCCAAAAATACATCCCGCTCAGCTCCCTCGAAGACCGTTGCTGTTTTTCTGAGCTGGTTTGAGCCGCGTATTCTCAAGGGGATTGCCCGTCTGGCCCGGGAAAAGAACTGGGTGCTGCTTTTGGATTACGCCCAGGTCCACAAGTGGTCGGCGATTCCGAACAAGTTGGATGGCTTGATCTGTCTCGTGGGCCCCGAACGGAAGCCTGCGGAGTTCCTTCGGAAAATGAATGTGCCGACCGTGGTGTTGGGTAACGCGGATGAGGGGTTGATGGGCGACAAACCGCGCGTAATGCAGGATGATCTGGCTTGCGGCCGCTTGGCGGCAGAGCACCTTCTCTCCCTCGGGTTTGAAAATTTCCTCACGATCGGCAAAAAAAACCGCACCTTTTTCCGGGAGCGCATCAAGGGCTTTACCAAGGCACTCGGCAAACGGGCAAAGGTGATACAGCATGCATGGATCGGAGAATCCCTCGCCCACGCCAGCCTGCGTGGACCGATCGAGGAGGCTATGAAAAAAGTGCCGAAGCCCATGGCCATTTTTGCGCCTTCGGATGTGACCTGCGTGCATGTGATGCAATGCGCACAGAATCTAGGACTTCGCGTCCCGGAGGAGGCCGCTATCCTCAGCGCCAACAATGACGAGTTGATCTGCGATTTTGCTCCAGTCCCGCTTTCAAGCATTCGCCTGAACTTTACGCAATGGGGATTCGAGGCCGCTGTGCTATTGGACAAATTGATGAATGGCCGCGCCCCGTCGCAGCAGGTTCCAGCGATCCCTCCCGGAAGTGTTGTAAGCCGCCAGAGCACAAACATCCTGCTTGTGCCGGATGAGCAGGTCGCCCAGGCCATGCGATACATCTGGAAAAACCTCTCGCGTCCCTTACCTATTCAAGAAATCGCAGACCATGTCGGCGTCTCGCACCCGACACTCGGCCGCCTGTTCCGCAAGCATCTCCGGCGATCCGTCAGCGAGGAGATCATGCTCGCCCGACTGGATAAGGCCAAACAAATGCTCACCTTTCAAAAAATGCCGATCCAAGACATCGCGACAGCCTGCGGATTCAACACGCCGAACTACTTCAATAATGTCTTCCACAAGGCCACGGGAGTCACTCCCCGCAAATTCCGAATCACCGCAGATCCCACCCGCACAAGCACAAAACCGGATTTTGTGCTCGCCCGCCATGGCGAATGAGAAACCTTTCCAACAGAAAAATAGAATCGTGAAACTTGGTCATCGTCTCGCATGACCCGACCTTCAGCCGCAAAGCGGTGTCTCTGCTGGATTCAATGGCGGCCTTGCCGCACAAGTCGGACCCCGGCGGCGCAGCGTCCCTACCATGGCAAACGATCACGCTGGCGCGCGGCAGCGCGATTCGAAACTTGGAGGGTCCATCCTCCGGCATGACCCATTCTTCAGCCGCAAAGCGGCGTCCGCTTACCAATGAAATTCCCACGCCAATGCCTTTCACAGTCGAGACGACCGTGCTCCCCTCTTTCGCCCACAGCGCGGCAGCGCGATTCGTAACCCAAGGTAGGGACTGCCAGGCCCTTGGCGTCCCATTTTTCAGACGCGAAGCGGCGTCTCACGAAAGCCGAGCACTCACGCTGAAGCTGCCGACCGTGCCTGCGTGTCGAAAGGCGAGCCGGCGCTGGATGCCATCGAGCAATGGCAATTCATCAATGCGCCAGGCGCATCCTTCGGGAGCATTCAATTCCACGCGACCGCGCACGCCGCTGATGACTGCCAGGCAACCATCAATAATCACCGGCAGGCGGGTCTGCCAGTAGAACTCGACCCCTTCGCCGGCGGTGAGTTCGTAGTCGTCGGTGATGGTCAATAGATCCGCGCTTGGTGAGTCCCATGTGCGGTGCCAGCGACGATAGTAAGACTCCCAACCGGAAGTCACATCGAGCTCCGCATGGAATGCCACCCCATCACCTTTGCCGACCGGTTTGACATCGACTGGAAGCGGGCAAGTGGGATGAGGCCGCCCTGCCACGCCGAAGGGCACAAGCATGTTGTGGCGTTCGCAGTTCCTGAGTTCCGTCGCCAGCGGGAGGCTGTAGTCGCAGCTTCCGGGATCGAGCGCGAAAGTCTCACCAGCGAATTCGAGAATGAAACTGCCCTTGTCTTCGTGGGTGTGCCCAGCGTTGGCACGATTGCCTTGAATGAAAAGTTTCACCCAGGCATCACCCAGTTTGCGTTGCGACACGAGCGGGCCCATCATCGCCAGGCTGACGAGAGGCTGCGGCGCGGGACTTCCAGCGGGCAGGCGCTCGATCAATCCCCAGGAGATCGCGGCATCGACCATCGCCGGCACGCTGCTCCCGTGTCCCCCCCCACCGATCGGCCACCCGCCGGAACGGGCAACGGTTTTGCGCAGCATACGCGCCCACGCGCTCTCCGGCAGCAGAGCGCCCATCATCGCTTGCGAGGCGATCTCGTGGGCCTTGATGGCATCGCAGATCGGTATGACATCACTCTCCTCATCGGTGCTGATGACAGCCTCACCGAAATCGCCGCAGCGCCGCATCGGCTCGGGAACAAGTTCGCTCAGCGGCCGATTCAGCGCGCGGCTGTAGTAGTAAACGCCGAGCCCTGCGTCGCGGCCAATGCAGCGGAAATACATCGGACCCTCGATGTAGCCACCGTCGGGCAGAATGCTGCGTTCCAAGTTTTCGCAAAGTTCGGCATAGGCGGTGGCCATGGAAAGAATGGCGGCGGTGCATAGGATGGATAGTTTTTTTGGTTTCATGGGGTTTTGTTTGATTAGGGGAAATTTAAAATGAGCACAACTCGCGGGTCGAAGGGTGCCTCTGAGAATGGGTGGGTTGTTTTGTTCAAAACTTCCAATTTCCTGTCGTTTTGATCATCAAGGCAGTTTCCATGGAATGACTCTTGCGCAATTTGTTATTACTCCAGCACATCGGAGCAGATGTCGGTGCCTTTGAAGCGGTAGGTGCCGCCGCCGAGCGATTCGGTTTTGCCGTAGCGGGCATTGAGATTGCCGCTGCCGGCCACGGTAATCTCGGCTTCACTCGCGCCGGGACCAGTGCCGGTGACGAGCACTTTCACTTTGCCATCGGCCGTCTTGTAAGCGGCGGCGTTCACCTTCCCTTGGATCGTCGTGACGGTGACGGCGGGTGCCGTTTCGTCCGAATAAAGGAACGACTGCAACTCGCGCAGGAGCGTGCCGACATTGCAGAGCTCCTTCCAGCGCTGCTCGTAGTCCGGCAGAGACAGTGGTTTGATGAAATCGAAGTAGGAATAGAACACAAAGCCGCGTGCCCCGAGGATAGCCATCAGCAAGGACATGGAGCGCATCTCCTCCTCGCTGGGAGCTCGTGAATTGGCCAGCAGGGTCTCGCGATCTTTATTGATCTTCGGGTCGTAGAGGCCGGTGTTGTGCGCCTGCGGCACCACCCAGAGCGGGAGCCCGCCGGTTCCCGGGGCCATGGCCTCGCGCGATTGTTCCATGGCGGAAAGCACGATGCGCATGTCGCGGCTGTCTTTAGTGATGGGATACGGATCCACGCCGAAGACATCCGCGCAGGAGACAAACTCATCGAGCGTCTTTTCCTTGAATTTGTCCTGCACGATCCAAGAGGGATGCCAGGGATCGAGTTGATGGAGCAAGCGGCGGCGCTCCTCGACGCGCGGGGCGTGGCCGAGCGGGATCTCATCACCGACATACCAAGCCAGCAGGCCGGGGTGATCCTTGAAGTTCTTGACGATGGCCTCGACGATTTCCTTTTCGCCGGTGATGCCGTTCCATTTGCCGGGATAGACCTCGCGCCCCTGGCAGCGGTAGTTATCGTAGAGATCCTTCATGCTGT
>JAPLTI010000144.1 GCA_026398285.1 Verrucomicrobiota bacterium | reverse complement strand
ACTTCGGCACCAGTGGGAGCCCCTGCCGCCGTTCTTGCCTGCTCAAGCGAGTTACGCAAGACCGACATCTCGTGCTGAATGAGAGGATCCTGATGAGTTTCTGGCCCCTCGACGGGATCGACGAAAACACTGTGCCCTCCGAGCACGATTCGCCCGGTCTCGCGCAGCCAAGCGCTGCGAAGTTCCTCCGGCGTGGCAGTGCGGCCAACCATACGGGCGCTGACATTGTAGCCGGGTCCCACTTTGCGATTCTCGTAATTCTTGTTTTTCCAAGTCCGGTAATCGAGATCGAACAGGATGGGTTTGTTGTTAAGTCGAAAGGAATCGAGGACGGCAAGCGCGCCGCCCGGGCTGGCCGGAGCCAAGCGCTGGTGATAGCGAACAGGCCCATTCACGAAATCCAGCTCCTTCGAGTTCATCAGGCGGATATTGGCGGTCATGTTTGCCCGCGCGCCATTATCGCCCGAGCTCGTTCCAATCAGAAGCGGCCGGGTGGCGGATTCACGGATCATGCGGGCGATGTCTTCAGCCAAGGTAACGCGGCCGTCGGCGATGAATTCCTTCCAGTTGCGTTGTTGCTCTTCAGTTTCCGGATCATGAAAGCGCGGACTGCCAATCAAGGAATCGGCAGGTGGTGGCGCGGCCTGATCAAAGGATGCGATCTTTTGATTCCACGCGGCAGAGAGAGCCTCGGGCGTGCCATATTTTTTCTTCAACCACGCATGCCATGCCGCAACAGCTGGTTTGCTGTAATCACTCCAGGCGCGGGCATCCTTGGCCTTGGCGGCATTCGGTCCTTCCCACAGATAAAATTGCGCGTCCTGCGCACCACCGATCAAGTAGCCAACCACCTGATCTCCGCCTGGCGCGCTTTCTACGGTCTTGACGAACTCCTTGATCGCCGGGCGCATGTCCTCGCGCAGCTTTTGCGAGTAGAACGACCATGCCAGCACCTCGCGCTTCTTGGGGTCGGGGTCATTGCCCACCCGTTGAAAATGGAAGTTCACCAAAAATGGCTCGCCACGGTCGTTGCGCAAAGCCTCGTCAGGATTTTCCGTGATCCACTCGGGATAGGTATCGACCTGAAACCAAAAAATGATCCGTGCGGTGGGGTGCTGCTGTTTGACGAGATTGAGAACCTCGCGCACCGACTCCCGATCATAGGAATCGCGGCCATTCCAGAAAGTGCGAATAGGATAGGGCTGGCCCGCGATCTTTTGCGGGAGGAATTTCCGCATCCCTCCGTGCCAGCCAAAATTCATTCCCAGCACGACTGTTTCCATTCCAGCCTGCTTGAGCACGGTGAGATCGAGCTTGTCCGTAGGCCGATTGATCGTTGCCCAGTCGCAACCTACCACATTCGGAAGTATCGGTGATTGTGATGGCGCCGTGACTTTCGCCTCTGTGGTGGACTCAGGTTTTTTTTCGGTGCCGCCTTGCCTCGAACAACCAGTGGAAAGGCAGGCGAGAAGCGCGACACATATTTGGAGCTTACGGGGATGTATTTTGATCATGTGAATTGGGGTAAATATTTCGTGTCAGCGATTCTTCGGGTGGTTCACAGGATTGATCGGCATGCGACCTTGCAGGACTTCGGCGACATTGCGTGCGCAAGTGAGGCGCGCTTGCTTGCGACTTTCGACCGTGCCACCGCCGATGTGGGGGCTGAAGACGACATTCTTTTGCGCGAGGAGTCCGGGGTGAATTTGCGGCTCGTTCTCGGCGACATCCATGCCGGCGCCGCCGAGATGGCCGCTGGCCAGGGCGGCAGCGAGAGCATTTTCATCGATCACCGGACCGCGCGCCATGTTGAGCACGATCGCTCCGCGTTTCATAAGCGCGATGCTTTCCGCATTGAGAAGATGACGCGTCGCGGGCACCAAGGGGACATGGAGGCTCACTACATCGGATTCGGCGAGCAAAGCCTCGAGCGTGCGATAGCGCGGATCGTTTTGTCCGCTGGTGTTGTGGAAAATGACGCGCATGCCGAAGGCCTCGGCGCGCTTGGCAACTCCTCGGCCGATCTGGCCGAAGCCAAAGATGCCAATAGTTTTGCCACCGAGCAGCATCCCATCCCATGGTCCGGGTTGAAATCCATCCCTCGCCCACTGACCGGAGCGCACATAGGCATCCGCTTCGGGCACGCGGCGGGCGACTGCGAGCAGCAATGCGATGGCGTGGTCTGCGACAGGTTCACAGAATGCATCGGGACTGTTGCTGGCCCAGACGCCGGCCTCATCGAGCGCGGCGATGTCGAGGTTATTGTAGCCGATGGCCACATTCGCCACGATGCGCAGCTTCGGCGCGGCGGCGAGTAGTTCCCGGTTCACCGCGAGTTCGTGCTGGTTGATGATCCCGACAAGTTCCGGCGCGAGTGCGAGAACCTCCTCGCGCGAGCACATCGGGCCACCAGACGGGCCTTTGATGATTTCCGCTAATCCGAGGAGCGGCTCGAGATGGTCGTCCGGGACATAATTGGTGATAAGAACTTTGGGTTTCATGGAATGAAAATCAAACAGCAACCTTCACCACGATTTTGGTGAAAGGCTGACCCTCATTGGCCGTGGGAGCATGGACATCGGCGGGAAAAAAGACCACGAACTGTCCCTGTCGAACATTCAACCAACAAGCCGGGCGGTCTTTGTAAAACTCGACATCCTTTTTATCATCGTAGCCCAGCGGAGCGCGGCTCTCGGCGAGCGGCATCCATCCCATGAGGTCCTCGCCATCGACTATGTATTGAATGTCGATGTAGCGGCGATGCGTCTCCATGCGGGCATCCTCTCTCGGCTTGCCGAAGCCTTTCATCACAACAGCAAAAATGTCATCACCCTCGATGTCGATGCGGCCCTCGGGCAGGTCGGCCTGCAAGACCAGCTCACGCAAGCGCGCGAAGGCTTTCGGAAAATGCGGATGCAGCGCCTCGGCGACTGCGGAGTTTTGCAATGTGTCTAATATCATGTTGTTCGCTTTGTTTTGAATTTCACCACTCGGTCACCGAGCCGTCCTTGCGGGTAAACTCCGGCGTGTTCCAGAGCCCGTCGAAAACCAACTTTTCGAGTTTTTCCTCATCCACCTCGACGCCGAGTCCGGGCTTGTCGGGAATGAGCGCATAACCTTGCTCGACCTGGATCGGTTCCTTGAGAATCCCCTCGCCCAGCGTGAGGTGCTCCTGGCAGAGGAAATTCGGTGTGCAGGCATCGAGTTGCAGGCAGGACGCCAAGGCGACCGGCCCGAGCGGGCAATGCGGCGCGATGACGATGTCGTGAATCTCGGCCATCGCGGCAATTTTGCGCGCCTCGAAGATGCCACCGACATGCGAGAGGTCGGGCTGGATGATCGACACCGATTGACTGTGCAGCAGGTCGCTGAAGTCCCAGCGCGTAAACAAACGCTCACCGGCGGCGATTGGAATGGTCGTGGACTCTTTGATCTCCCTCATCGCCCGAGGGTTGGTTGGCAGCACGGGTTCCTCGATGAACATCGGGCGAAACGGCTCGAGCGCGCGGCAGAGCTGCTTTGCCACCGCCGGAGTGCAGCGGCCGTGAAAATCGAGCGCCATGTCGATGTCATTGCCCAGCGTCTTGCGGAGATTTGCCACAGTCTCAACAACCTCGTCGATGAAACGCGGTGTCTCGATCGGTTCGCAGGCTGGCACGGGCACGAATTTGTAGGCCGTGAAATCCCGGTCGCCGACCGCTTTGGCGACCTCTGAAACATAATCGCCAGTTCCCGCGATGTTGAGCCAACCGTAGAGGCGAATCCTGTCGCGCACGCGACCACCGAGCATCTCATGCACAGGCAATCCCGCCGCCTTGCCTTTGATGTCCCACAACGCCTGCTCGATGCCTGAAAGGGCCGATGTCATGATCGGCCCGCCGCGATAAAAACCACCTCGATAGCATCGCTGCCAAAGGTGCTCGATGCGCGTCGGATCCTCGCCGATGAGGATACGCCCGAGTTCATGCACCGCCGTCTCGACCGTGCGGGCGCGGCCTTCAAGCACTGGTTCACCCCAGCCGACAATGCCGGCGTCGGTGTGGATTTTCAGAAACAACCAGCGCGGCCGGATGTGAAAGGTTTCGAGCTTGGTGATTTTCATAAAATTTCAGGGGCCTTGCGGGTTCGCAACACTTCACGCATTGCGCGCGCCGAGCATGCGGCGGCATCCTTCACGGATGAAGAGCGTGTCGAGACCGCATGGGAGAAAACGGAATCCTTGGTCAAGGCGACGGCGCACTTCCGCCGGGTCCACCGGCACCACATGAAGCCCCGGCGCAACACCGCTCTCCAGGCACGCCTCCAGAATCGAAGCTTGGGCTGCCAAAACATCAGGGTGGTCGAGTTGACCGGCCAAGCCCATCGAGGCAGACAAATCATACGGCCCGATCAGCGCGGCATCGATACCCGGCGTGGCGAGAATCGCCTTCGCGTTTCGCACGGCATCAACATGCTCAAGCATCACTACCACCACGACATCGCGGTTGTGGGCGGAAAAGTATTCAGCGAAATGACTCCCAAAACCCGTTGCGCGGCACAGCGAGGCGCCACGAACTCCATCGGGCGGAAATTTTGCAATCGCCACCGCCTTGGCGGCCTCCTCCGGCGTGTTGACCGATGGCACAATGATGCCGGCAGCTCCCAAATCGAGCACCTGCTTGGCAAGGTCTGCATCACAGGATGGAAGGCGCGCCAGGAGGTCGCATCCCGTTCCTTTCGTGGCAAGTGCGGCATGATAGAAATCACTCCGCGAAGTCGGCGTGTGTTCCATGTCGACACAGACGAAATCAAAGCCCTCACCGGCCATGATTTCAACGATGGCCGCATGGCCGGTTAGTGTCCATGCGCCGAAAACTGGTTGTCCGGCGCGAAGTTTATTTTTGGTTGCTGGCATATGGGATGGTGTGTGTGTGGTTGATCAAGGTTAATGGATCGAGAGGCTTTTCCGCGTGCACTCATTTACGAGCAAGGCGCGGGTGTGAATCGCGACTTCGCTCACGCATGCCGACACAGCGGCTTCCGAGGCGCCATCGATGGTCCGCAGCGCGGGATTGTAGCGCCCCCAGCCGAACTGGCGCTCGTCGCCGCCGTCGCATAGGGCTCCATTGAGGACGAACAGAATCAACTTCGGTCCACCGTCGATGATCACGCTGACATGATTCGTTTCGACAGGGTCCAAACAATCGGAGTCACTCGCCCATAAGCTAACTGTGCGTCCATCCGAGAGCACAGCTTCAATGCGCCCTCTTGATATGGCCCGGAGGAGAATCCCTGCGCCCTCGGCGTTGCGGCTGTCGAAAAGGACTTCCCCGTCATCCGGCAATCCATCGATGGAGAACTCCAAGGTGATACCGGCGCGCGGGTCTTTTGTTCCGCAAGTGAAAGACTGAAAATCACGCTCAAGGAGATTGGGCAACGGATTGAGAGGCATGTGCCAGGCGTCGTTCGCATGGCGAGAGGCATGTTGAGCCGGCTCTGCTTTGCGGGCGGCGCCATCGTCGAACGAGCTGAAAATCTGCTTCAGAAAATCCGGATCCAGAGCGTGGATGCGGGCATTCATTTTATCCGTCTCGGTGAACCACACCTTTCCGTCCTGCTCGACAAGGTCCGGGTAGCTCATGCGCACCATGTGGTCGTCGTCGTAGAGAAGGATTTCGGGTTGTGTCCACTCGAGCACTTTGCCATTCGGCCCGTCGATTTCGCGGCCTGCGCTGATCCAAACCGGATTTCGGTCATCGTAGGGTGAGCGGCCATTCACCGGCGAGAGGCCGTTCGGCAGCGAGGAATGACCACCCAAGGCACGAATGAACGCACCGCCGTGATTGTGGAACCAGTAAAGATACCGACCACCCGAAAGCTTCCAGACGAAATTGGCGGCGCGGGGATTTTTCATACGGCGACCGCCCGGCGTGTAGGTCTTGTATTGGGGCGGTTCCCATGTGCGCCCGCCATCGCGGCTGTGCGTGTGGACCGGCCAACCGTCCACGCTGCGGTAAACACAATAAAGCGAACCATCACTCAACTCGACCACACTGTGCTCCTCGGCGATGCGGCCACCTCCGGCCGGCGTGGTCAAGCCATGCTCGCCGTCAGGAAGCGTCTCGAAGCGGATTTTTTCGGGATCGGATTCTGTGAGGATATTCGGCGAGCAAATAAATGCCCCCTCGCTTTGGGCGAAGAAGCCGGCACCCATGGCACCGACCTTGTGGAGCGGGATCACCACCTCCCCGTTGGCACGAACGCAAGGACGGCCGACATTCCAAAAAAACCGGACTTTGCCGCCATAGACATTGTTGCGGTCGCAGGCGAACTCCCGCACGGGAATCGTATGCCGCTTGGCCGACCAGGTCAGGCCGCCATCATCCGAGTAGCGGAACACATAGTCACCGAGCGAATCCACACGCTCGAAAGCACCACCATCCTCGGTCTTCACCTCGCGCACATTGTCCGTGTTGAAATTGTAGAAACAATAAACCCGCCCGCTAGGCGTCACGAGTGCCACGGCGTAGGAGTTCTCAGGCGAACCAGCCGGCTCCAACTTCACCGGCGCACTCCAGGTTTTCCCCTGATCCAAAGAGCGCATTGCAAACACGCCCTGCGAGGAATCCCCCTCGTGACCATCCGCACTCGTCACGACACAAAGCCACGAGCCGTCTTTGAGTATGACCACATACGGCTGGTCCGCATAGCCCGGCTGGAGCGGCAATCGGACTCCCTGCGCAGCATGACGGTTATCGTTTTTTTCAAGAGTTAAGGAGTGTTTCACAGGGATGATTTTCTTGGCATCCACTCTCAAACGAAGCCCAACTTGATTAAGAAAACGGACATCTGTTTAAGAAAATGGACATTTTAGCCAAGAATGGGGATTCCGTCGACGCGCAAAGCGACTACGGCGCGAGAAGTTGCGGAATTTTGACAAAATCATGGACAGCAAAATCATTTTTTTAGGGAGTGGCGCGCGGTAGCGCGATTCGTAATTCTGGGAGGGTTCATCGTCCTCGCATGATCCATTTTTCAGCCGCAAAGCGGCGTTCCTGCCTGATGCAATGGCGGCGTTGCCGCGCAAATGGGTCAGCGGCGGCGCGCCGACCCTACCCTCAGTAAACGATGGCGCTGACGCGCGGGTGCTGTAGCAGCGTCTCTGTGAGCGACGGATTCGGCAGTCATAGACAGCCGCTACAGAGCGTCATTCACGGTCCTCTTCAATGATTCTGACATCCATAATTCTGTCGATTCGTGTTGCTCATAGATACAGTGTTGCCGCGCGGTTGGTGAAAACCCGGCA
>JAPLTI010000247.1 GCA_026398285.1 Verrucomicrobiota bacterium | reverse complement strand
TTGCTGCTGATCCCCGCTATCAATTTGAAAGCAACCCTCGCCCAGACCACGCAAAATCAGCCCTCATCCTCGCTGATTATCTTGAAAAAATCCCCCGTGATTATCGTGACGGGCAACAGTAGGAGTCGGACGGCTCGGCGAGCCATCCCTACCTTGGGAGCAGCGCCCTCCGGAGGAGAGGCTACTGAGGCGAGAGGAACTTGACGATGGCGGCGGTTGCAGCCATCTGGCCGATCCAAAAGAGGAACATCCACTTGATCATTTCGGCCTTGAGTTCCGCGCCATCCTGCTTGGTCATGAGGCGTTTCGTGAGGTCGTCCTCCTGCTCGCGAAAAGCTACTTCGAGGCTCTCTGCAATGGCGCGGGCCTTGGGCGGTTCGATGCTGGCGGCTTCGAGGATCGAGAGGATTTTGACCGTGCTCATGAGTAGGAATGATGGTGGAAAATGTGGAGGATGTCAAGGGGCCTGGGAGATCCGCAGATTTGTAAGAGAGGGAGGCGTTGAAGTTTACCCAAGTCAGCTTGCTTTAAGACTTTTACGAAAAACCCTCCCGGGTAGCGCGCCCGACATGGAATGGTTCCACCGGCCTTCGTCCGCGTTTTTTCGAACTTGGCCCGCAGGGGCCGCTCCCTGGGACCATGCGCGCTGCGCTTGGAACAATCGAAAAGAGAGTCAAAATCCTCTGAGCGATTGGTAGCCGTTTTAAGTTTCCAGTCTTTTCTCCGTGTGTTTGTGACTCCGTGAGAGAAGGTTTTAAGTTCCTGTCACCCTGCCCATCCTGTCATCCTGTCTCAGAATTCCTTCGTGGGACAAAAAAACGCGCCCTGCGGACAGGACGCGTTTTTCACTTTGGTGGGAAATCTATTAGCTCGCGGTTTAGCGGGCGTAAAGTTCGACGACGAGCTGTTCGTTGACGATGGGATTGATCTCCTCGCGTGTGGGGATGCGGACGACGCTGCCGCTGAGGTTGTCTTTGTCTACCAGAAGCCAATCGGGAACGGTGACGATCTGGGTGAGTTCGACGCCGCGCTTGGCGAGGCGGGTGGATTTGTCGTTGCTCTTGATAGCTACAACATCACCGGGCTTGAGGTTCATGGACGAGATGTTGGTTTTGCGACCGTTCACCGTCACATGACCATGGCCAACCATCTGGCGGGCGCCACGGAGTGTCTTGGAGAAGCCCATTTTTTGAACGACATTGTCGAGGCGGGTCTCAAGGAGTTGAAGGAGGATTTCACCGGTCACACCACGGCGGCGGCTGGCGATTTGGAAGTAGCGGCGGAACTGGCGCTCGAGGACTCCATACTGGTGACGGAGCTTTTGTTTCTCAGCAAGAGCGATTGAGTAATCGGTCTGCTTGCGGCGGGAGCCCTTGGGTCCGTGCTGGCCGGGTGGGTAGCTCTTATTCTCGAATGCTTTGGGTGAGCCGCTGATGAGAACGCCGTAGCGGCGGCTGACTTTGGTCTTGGGTCCTGTGTAACGTGCCATGAAGAGTTTTAAGTTGGTAAGTTTTAAGTTTTAAGTTGGCCGACTGGATCAGACCCTGCGTTGTTTTGGCGGGCGGCAGCCGTTGTGAGGGATCGGCGTGACGTCGCGGATGACGGTAACATCGAGGCCGATTGCTTGCATGGCGCGGACGGCGGATTCGCGGCCTGAGCCTGGGCCTTTGACGCGAACTTCGACTTCCTTGAGGCCGTGTCCCATGGCTTGGCGGCAGGCGTCTTGCGCTGCCATCTGAGCTGCGTAGGCGGTGCTTTTGCGGGAGCCTTTGAAGCCGCACTTGCCGGCGCTGGACCATCCGATGATGGCGCCGCGGAGGTCGGTGATGCTGATGATGGTGTTGTTGAAGCTGGCTTGAACGTGGGCGATACCCTGAATGACGTTTTTGCTGCCTTTGGCTTTGACAATCTTGATCGGCTCGATGGTGTCATCGAGGGAGATGCTGACCGGCGAAGGAGCTGCAGTGGTCGCTTTTTCCGCGCCAGCGGCTTTCTTGGATTTAGGAGCCGCCTTGGGTTTTGGAGCTTTCTTGGCAGGGGTTTCGGCGGTTGCGGCGGGAGCCTCGGCTATTGCGGCGGGGGCTGCTGGAGCAGTCTCGACGGGCGCCTCGGCTGGTGTTGTGTTTTCTTCACTCATACTTCAGTAAAATGCGGGATTAGACTTTGCCGGCTTTGGCGTCTTTGTTGCGCTGGACGCCCACGGTTTTGCGTGGTCCCTTGCGGGTGCGGGCGTTTGTGGATGTGCGCTGGCCACGGACGGGAAGACTGCGGCGGTGGCGGATGCCACGGTAGCAATTGATGGCCTGAAGGCGCTTGAGGTTGCCTTGAACTTCGCGGCGCAGGTCGCCTTCGATCGGAATTTTGTTGGCGTTGATCGCGTGGATGATCGCGTTGAGTTGCTCGGGCGAGAGGTCCTTGGCGCGGGCATTGGGATCAATGTTCGCCTGTTCGAGGACTTTCTTTGTGTTGCTCGGCCCCATTCCATAAATGTAGGGAAGGGAAGCTTCGATGCGTTTGTCGCCGGGGATGTCTACTCCAAGTAAGCGTGGCATGGTATTGGTGGTTTTGGTTTCGGCTGCCGATGGGATCAGCCCTGTTTTTGTTTATGACGCGGGTTTTTGCAAACAACGCGGATCACGTTTTGTCGGCGCACGATTTTGCACGCTTCACACAGTCTTTTTACTGAGGCTCTGACTTTCATTTTCTTTTATTTGGTTGAAATGATGATGATTCGTTTTTGTGGCGATATGTGATGCGCCCCTTGGTCAAGTCGTAGGGCGACATTTCCAGCATGACGCGGTCTCCGGGAAGAATGCGAATGAAGTGGAGACGCATCTTGCCAGAGATGTGGGCGAGGACGCGATGACCGTTCTCCAGTTCGATTCTGAACATGGTGTTCGGTAAAAGCTCAACGACCTTGCCCTCTACTTCGATAGCGTCTTTCTTGGCCATGTCAATACTTCCGGAGCGTGATCTGTAATTAAAACGGTATGCTCAAAATGAGCGGAGGGGAGTCCGTCGGCAGTGACGGCGGTCCACTTGTCGGCGAGAACTTTCACATCTGCGCGGCCCATGTTGATCATAGGCTCGATGGCGAGTGTCATGCCGGGTTTGAGTTTTGGTCCACTGCCGCGTTTGCCGAAATTCGGCACTTGCGGATCCTCGTGGAGCTTGCGTCCGACGCCGTGGCCGACGAATTCGCGCACGACACTGAAGCCATTTTTAACGGCTTCGGTTTCCACAAAATTTGAAATGTCGCCGACGCGATGACCGGGACGGGCGAGTTGAACAGCGCCGTTGAGGATTTCCTCGGTGACGGTGAGGAGGCGTTCAATTTCAGGGTCAATGATGCCAACAGGAACCGATGTCGCATTGTCGCCAATCCAACCATCGCGAATGATGCCGACATCCATTTTGACAATGTCGCCGTAGGCAATCGCACGGGAGCTACCGATTCCATGGACAACCTCTTCATTGAGGCTGATGCAAATGTGGCCGGGAAATTTTTTGTATCCCAGAAAGGCGCTGCGAACCCCGGCAGCGGACATCAACTGGGCAGCGGCGTGGTCGATTTCGCCGGTGGTGACGCCAGGAGCGATGCGGCAGGCTAATTCATTAAGAATCTGGGCAGCAACCTCGCCAGCTTGGCGCATTTTTTCAATCTCATGGGGACGCTTGATACTGATCATGCGACCTCCTTCGCGTTGCTCAGGAAACCCGCACTGATACCGCCCAAGCAAAAGAGAGCCAATACCCGACAAATCGAGGGGCGGGTGTTGGTGTCCTTGCCAGAAAGTGGCGGACAAAGCAAAACAGCGCAGGTTTTCAAGACTACAAAGGCACGCTAGAGTTGCGTGGCGAAATAAATCGTCACACCGGCTATGACGAGGATTGCAATACCGGCATATATCCAGACGAGTGTCTGGTCATTGATGGATTGAGCGGACGAAAGACGGCTACGCGATTCCTGAGCACTACGGATACGGCCTTTGCGAAGGAAACCATCATAGTGGAGCTGAAGAAGGTGTGTCTCCACTTGGCGCATGGTATCGAGCACCACGCCCACGATGATCAAGAGTCCAGTGCCACCAAAGAACTGCGAAGTCATGTAAGGAACATTGAGGCTCTGGCTAAGAAGCTGTGGCAGAACGGCTACTGCTGTCAGGAAAATGGCACCCGCGAAGGTCAAGCGGGTCATCGTGTAGTCCAAGAAATCTGCAGTCGGCTTGCCGGGACGCACACCGGGAATGAAACCACCGTATTTCTTGAGGTCGTCAGCAATCTGGACTGGTTGGAACTGGGTTGCAACCCAGAAATAGCTGAAGAAGAAAATCATCAGCGCATAGAAAAGATAATGCAACCATCCGTAGGTCAGGAGGTTTGAAAGATCTTGAGCCCAACCCACACCTGGGAAGGCCATGTTCAAGATCGTGGATGGGAAGAGAAGTATAGCTTGAGCAAAGATGATCGGCATGACGCCGGCATAATTGATCTTAAGAGGCATGTATTGAGTTTGCCCACCATAAACTTTGCGCCCGACAACGCGTTTGGCGTATTGGACACTGATCTTTCGCTGAGCTTGCGTCACAGCGATGACGGCTGCAATAACGAAGAAGAGAAAACCGATCATCAGGACCAAGACCACAGGGCTAACAGCGGACTGGGCATTGGCAGCGCTGGGAACGAATGTCCTCCAAGCTTGAATCAAACCGGCGGGCAACTGAGCCAATATGCCTACGGTGATGATGATAGACATGCCATTACCGATACCTTTTTCAGTAAGTTGGTCACCCAACCACATGAGGAGCAAGGTTCCAGCAGTCATCGTAATGATGGTGATGAGTTGGAAACCAAAACCTGGTGTTGTCACAAGAGGCAATCCCAAGCGATTAATGGTGTCCATGATACCCGGCAGGAATGGGTTAGCTTGGGGATTTTCAAACGATCTTGCTAGGAGATACGCTTGAAAGATGCAGAGCCCGATGGTGGCATATCGGGTGTATTGCATGATTTTCTGACGCCCGCCGTCCTCCCGGGATAACTTGCCCAACTGTGGAATCACGGCTGTGAGGAGTTGGAGCATGATCGATGCGCTGATAAAAGGCATCACTCCAAGAGAGAAAATGGCGCAATTTGCCAATGCGCCACCACTGAAGAGGTTAAAAAGAGCAGCAACGCCGCCGGTCGAGGCGGCACCGGCATGATCAAGAAACCACTGGCGGAGAACTTGGGCGTTTACCCCAGGAGTGGTTATAGCCGAACCGGCGCGGATCACGATGATCGCCGCAAGAGTGAACAGCACTCGGGAGCGCAGTTCAGGAATCTTAAAAATGTTGGCGAAGGCGCTGATCATTTGAAGCTGGTTGCAGCAGCCTTAGGCTGCTGCCTCAACTTTGGGAAGGACAACTTTGCCCCCGGCCTTCTCGATTTTCTCGCGAGCTGTTGCGCTGACCTCATCAACTTCAACAGTGAAAGCCTTGGTCACTTCACCACGACCGAGGATTTTGACTCCATCGAAACGGCCTTTCACAAGGCCTGCTTTGCGAAGAGAAGCTTCGGTAATCGAGTCACCAGCGGAAAAGGACTTTTCCAAGGAGTCCAAATTAACAACGCCGTAGAAAGTCTTGAAGTCCTTGTTATTGAAACCGCGTTTTGGCAGTCGGCGATAGATTGGCATCTGACCGCCTTCAAAGCCGAGTCGAATGGAACCACCGGAGCGCGCTTTCTGGCCCTTGTGGCCCTTGCCGGAGGTTTTGCCCTTGCCGGAGCTTTCGCCGATACCAAGGCGTTTGCGGCGGTGCTTTGCACCGGGATTGGGTTTAAGTGTATGAAGTCTCATTTGTATTACGCGGAAGCGGGTTCAGTTGGAGCAGCGGCAACCTTGGGACGGATTGTTTTGCCACGGAGGCGGAAGACATCGTCTTTCAGACGAAGTTGGCTCAGCGCAGCAATAGTGGCATGAACGACATTGGCGTGATTGCTGGAGCCAAGAGACTTGGCCAGAACATCACGAATGCCAACCGCTTCGAGAACGGCCCGGACGCCGCCACCAGCGATGACGCCAGTTCCCGGAGAAGCAGGGCGGAGAAGCACGCGGCCACCACCAAATTCGCCAGTCACCATGTGAGGAATCGTATTTTCTTGAACGGCGATCTTAACCATCCGCTTCTTGGAAGCGTCTGTTGCCTTGCGGATTGCTTCGCTCACTTCATTGGCCTTACCGAAGCCGACGCCGACCTTACCTTTTTGGTCGCCACAAACGATGAGGGCGCTGAAGCTGAAACGACGACCACCCTTGACGACTTTGGCGCAACGGTTGATGAAGACGACTTTTTCAGTAGTCTCCTTGGGTTCCCTTGGCGTTTCGGGACGGGATTGTTTTCTATCTCTGGATTTCGGAGGCATGGTAGGTCGTATTAGAATTCAAAACCACCCTCACGGGCGGCATCGGCAAGGGCTTTGACCTTGCCATGGTATTTAAAGCCACCACGGTCGAAAACAACCTTGGTGATTTTGTGTGCGGCGGCACGTTCAGCGATAAGTTTACCAACTTCGCAAGCAGTAGCCACATTGGCTCTTGCACCGGGTTTTGCGCGGAGTTCAGCTTCCGTGGTATTGACGGAAACAAGCGTCTTGCCGATCGTGTCGTCAATGACTTGAGCCGTGATGTGTTGTCCAGAAAAATGGACAGCCAAACGCGGGCGGGTTGGTGTGCCGGCGAGCTTTTTACGCAGGCGGACGTGACGGAATTTACGTTTATCAGTGGCAGACATGGTTTATTGGACGGTTTTGCCTTCCTTGCGGCGGATTTGTTCACCAACGAAGCGGACACCTTTGCCTTTGTAAGGCTCTGGCGGATAATAAGCACGGATATCTGCGGCGCACTGGCCGACAATCTGCTTGTCGATGCCTTCAATGGAGAGCTTCGTATTCTCAGCGACGGTGATTTTCACACCCTGAGGGATATCGAACAAGATGGGGTGTGATTTGCCAAGGCTGAGATTGAGCTTTTGACCCTGGACAGCGGCTTTAAAACCGACGCCATGAATTTCCATGTCGCGCTTGAAGCCATCAGTGACTCCGGTGATCATGTTTGAAAGCAGTGAGCGGGAAAGGCCGTGAAGCGCTTTTTGCTCGCGATTATCGCCGTCACGAAGGACAGACAGCTGCTCGCCCTCGACTTTTGCGCTGATCTTGGATGGCAGAGTCCACTCGAGTTTTCCCTTTGGTCCCTCGACATTGACAGCCCCATTTGCAGCCACGGTGACTTTGACCTTTGGCGGGACTTTGATAGCTTGTTTTCCGATGCGTGACATGGTTACCAGATGTAGGCGAGCAACTCGCCGCCGACTTTTTGTTTGCGCGCCTCGTGACCGGTGAGAATGCCGCGAGAGGTGGAAAGGACCGCGATACCCATACCGCCGAGGACGCGAGGAATATCTCCTGCTCCCACATAGCGGCGAAGGCCGGGACGGCTCACGCGTTTCAGGCCGGTGATGGCGCTGGTTTTGTTGACGAATTTTGTTTGAATCTTGATATTCTGGTGACCATCAATGGTAACTAGCTCAGTATCTTTGATGTAACCCTCTTTTTTCAAAATTTGGGCGATGTCACTCTTAAGCTTCGAGTAAGGAAGAGTCAGGGAAGCTTGTCCAGCAGCAGCGGAATTCCGCAGGCGTGCAAGCATATCAGCAATGGGATCGGTCATAACTTTTTATTAGGCGGCTGGCGCGGCTTTTGTTTCGGCTTGCTTCTTCGGCTTGTCGGTGAATGGCATTCCAAGTTCCGTGAGGAGTGACTTGGCCTCGGCATTTGTGGAGGCTGTTGTGACGATGGTGACATCGAAACCGATGTTCTTTTTGATACGATCGAGTTCGATTTCCGGGAAAATGGACTGATCAGCAACACCGAGAGTGTAATTTCCCTGGCCGTCGAACGCGCGTGGAGAGATACCACGGAAGTCACGAATGCGAGGAAGGGCGGTTTTGATGAGGCGCTCGAGGAACTCATACATGATGCGACCGCGGAGGGTCACTTTCGCACCGATGGCTTGAGCCTCTCGGAGTTTGAAGTTCGAGATCGCCTTCTTCGCCATGGTTGTCACTGGACGCTGCCCGGTGATCGTGGTGAGTTCGGTTCGCGCAATTTCAAGAGATTCCTTGACATCTGGAGCGGAGCCGATGCAGGTGTTGATAACAACCTTGGTGATCTTTGGAATTTGATGGACGTTTGAGTAACCGTGCTTTTCGCGGAGAGCGGGCAGGACGCGGTTCTTGTAGTCGGTAAGGAGTGCTGGTTCTTGAGTCATGGCTATATGCTACTTACGCGGCTTTATTGGACTTCTTGTCAGTTGTTGCGGCTTCGAGCAACTTAACATTCGAGATGTGGATCGGACCCTCGCGCTCGAGGATTGCACCATTTGGATGCTCTTGGGATTTGCGCTGATGCTTCTTGATCATCCGAATGCCTTCCACAATAACTTGGGCTTTTGCGGCTTTAACTTCGAGGACTTTTCCACTGGCGCCCTTGTGGTTGCCGGAAATCACTTGAACGGTATCGCCTCGGCGAACATGAAATTTCTGTTGGCTCATTATAGGACCTCCGGGGCTAAGGAGATGATTTTCATAAAGTTCTTTTCGCGAAGCTCGCGAGCCACTGGACCGAAGATACGAGTGCCACGAGGGTTCGAATCTTTGTCGATGATAACAATCGCATTGCTATCAAAGCGCAGGGCGGAGCCATCTTCGCGGGTTACTGGTTTTTTCGTGCGGACAACAACTGCGCGAACGACATCACCTTTTTTCACGGTGCCACCTGTGGAAGCCTCCTTCACGTTGGCTGTAATAATGTCACCAATGCGGGCGGTCTGAGTTGCCTTGCCGATGACACCGATCATGGTGGCCATACGGGCACCGGTATTGTCGGCGACATCGAGGCGTGAGCGGATTTGAATCATGGCAATTAGTGTTTGAGAACTTCGACGAGGCGCCAGCGCTTGGTGCGGCTGAGCGGGCGGGTTTCCATAATGCTCACACGATCGCCGATTTGGGCTTCGTTTTTCTCATCGTGAGCATGGAACTTGGTGACGTGCTTGGTGATTTTTCCAAATTTTGGATGTGGCACGCGTGTGATTGTGCGAACAACAATGGTTTTATCCATTTTATTCGAGACGACTTCGCCGACACGAACCTTGCGCAGTCCACGGGACTCGGTTTGTGCGGTTTCGGGAGTGATTGTATCTTCCATTGACTACTTAGCTGCTGCTTCCCGGGCCTTGCGGCTGAGAACGGTTTCGATGCGCGCGACATTGCGACGGGCTACCCGAATGAGATGTGGTCTCTCGAGTTGGGAGCTTTGTTGCTGGATTCGCAGGTTGAACATCTCTTCTTTGAGTTCCCGCTTGCGGGAGACGAGTTCTTTTGGCGTGAGTTCCTGAATTTCCTTGATTTTCATAACGGCGATTACGCTGCGTGGTGGCGAGTTAGGAACCGCGTGCGAAGCGGGAGTTTGTTTGCTGCCAATCGAAGGGATTCGCGAGCAACGGTTTCAGAGATTCCATCCAATTCAAAAAGAATATTACCTGGGCGGACAACGGCCACCCAGTATTCGGGCTGACCTTTACCTTTACCCATTCGGGTTTCCGGCGGACGGGCTGTAACGGACTTATCAGGAAAGATACGAATCCAGAGCTTGCCTTTGCGCTTCATGTTACGAGTGAGAGCGACACGAGCGGCTTCAATCTGGGTATTGGTGATCCATCCGCGCTCCAATGTCTGGAGACCAAATTCACCGAAATCAATTGTGGTATTGCGTGATGCGAGACCCTTGCGGCTACCCCGCTGCGTCTTGCGATACTTCACGCGTTTTGGCATCAATGGCATAGTATTATCCTTTTACTTGAAGTTCCTCGAGAGTTTATACAGCCTGCGGAGCCTCAGCCGAGGCTTGGACTGTTGGCGATGATTGGCGAGGTTCCTGAACTTTCTCTGGAACTTCTTCCACCTTCTTGCAGATCCAGC
Organism: Verrucomicrobiota bacterium; assembly: GCA_026398285.1. Lineage (GTDB taxonomy): Bacteria > Verrucomicrobiota > Verrucomicrobiia > Chthoniobacterales > Terrimicrobiaceae > UBA967. The sequence continues at coordinate 677 of JAPLTI010000247.1, read as the reverse complement.
ACTTAACACCGATTTTACCGGCGACTGTTTCTGGTGTGAAGTGGAACTTTGCCTTCGTGGTAGCGCTCGGTGCGGGCAATTTCTGCTCCTCCAAGGCGGCCAGCTACACGGATTTTGATACCCAAAGCACCCTGTTCCATGGTGATTTGGACTGCGCGCTTCATGGCGCGACGGAAAGAAATGCGGCGCTCGAGCTGGGAGGCGACATTTTCAGCGACGAGTTGGGCATCCATGTCAGGATTTTTAACTTCGACGATGTCGATCTTGACTTGTTTTCCACCAGCGAGATCACTGACCTCTTTTGTAAGGCTTTCAATTTCTTGCCCACGGCGCCCGATGACAACACCTGGACGGGCGGTGTGAATCGTAACACGAACGCTGTTCCAGGCGCGCTCGATGACGATGCGCGAGATGGCTGCTTGTTTAAGCTTTTTCTTGAGAACATTGCGGATTTTTTCGTCAGCAATGAGGTAGTCGGCAAAATCTTTGCGCGAGGCATACCAGCGTGAACCCCAGTCGCGAGTGACCGGGAGGCGGAATCCGATTGGATTAACTTTTTGTCCCATGATTATTCCTTGGTTTCCGCAGTTGTGGCGGAGGCTTCTGTTTGTGTTGGCGCCGTGCCTTGAGCTGCAGGAGCTTTTTGCTTGGCGGAAGTTTTCTTACTAGGTGACTTT
>JAPLTI010000016.1 GCA_026398285.1 Verrucomicrobiota bacterium | reverse complement strand
TTCATGTTGAGGACGAGGTTCTGGCCCATCACGGCCAATCCGATGAGACCGATGTCTCCTTGTGGTGTAGTGTTTTCCATTATGTGTTTTTTATGATTTGGCAGACGGATGCGAGGTGCACTTCCGTGCCAACCCAACGACCATGTGAAAAATTCGCGGAAATGTTAAGAAAAAAATCAAATTTTGTCAGCCGGGAGGAATAGAGGAATCCCAACGCTATAGTCAGAAAAGGATCATGCTTAAAACATAACCCAAACTTATTTATTAATTTCTGAGATAACTTTTGTCAAGACCTCGACTGCGATCTCTTCGACCGAACACGAGGCGTCGATCAGAAGCACGCGCTTGGGATTTTCTTTCGCAAGGTTTAAGTAACCTCTGCGCACGGCTTCGAAAAAATCTGTCGACTCGCGTTCGATGCGGTCGGGTTTGCGATTGGCGGCCCGCATGCGGGAAAGCGAGGTTTGGTGGTCTAGGTCGAGCAGGATGGTAACATCAGGCAAACAGTCTCCGACCGCGAAGGCGTTGATGCGCGCGGTGTCATCCGCCGGAATGCGGCGGGCTACGCCTTGATAGACCGTGGTGGAATCCAGAAAGCGGTCGCAAATAACAATGTGCCCGGTCTCAAGCGCAGGGAGAATTTTTTCCCGAACCAACTGCGCGCGGCTGGCTGCAAAGAGGAGCAACTCTGCCTCGGGAGTCAGCGCCTCGCCTTCGGGTGCATGTTGTAAGAGATGTCGAATCGCCTCGCCAGCGGCCGTGCCTCCGGGTTCGCGAAAGAGCAGGGGATCGAATCCCAAGGAGCGGAGCTTATCGGCCAGGAGGGTGATCTGGGTGGATTTGCCACACGCCTCGGAGCCTTCGAATGTGATGAAGAGACCTTTTTTCGACATTTTGTTGAGAAGTCCTTTGATATTCGCGGAATTTCATTTTAGCAAAGCTCGAATGAATTACTGGCTCGTTAAGCAGGAACCCACAGCCTACGCGTGGGAGGATTTCGTGAAGGACGGAAAAACGGCCTGGACCGGGGTGAGGAATTTCCAAGCCAGAAATCATCTTCGCGCCATGGCACCGGGCGACCATGTCCTCTACTACCACAGCGTGACTGGAAAATGTGTCGTCGGCATTGCTGAGGTCGTCCGGTCGGCCTACATCGATCCCACAGCGTCCGAGGGCGACTGGTCGTGCGTGGATTTGAAGCCCGTCGTCGCTTTGAAGCAGCCTGTCTCACTCGAGGACATCAAAGCCGAGCCCTCGCTGGCTGAGATCGGACTCTTGCGTCAATCGCGGCTCAGCGTGATGCCACTGACGAAAGCGGCCTTTGAAAAAATCGTGCAGATTTCAAAAAAATAACCTGCCAGTTTTGCCATTGCTGAAATTGTTCCCATGTCCTCACTCCACTTCGCCGTTGCATCGACATTCTCACCACGCTTTCGGGCAGTCCTAGCTGAAGCTGATCGTGCGGCAAGGATGTTTGGCGCTCGCCTGAGCGTCCTGCATGCGGGCGAGCGCACGCAGGAAAAAGCGGCCAGCTTTCAAGAGACCTTTGCAGACTTTGGTCGGGAAAATGTGGAGATCTACTGGTGCGAGGGCGGGGCTCCGGCGCAGGTATTGGTCACCGCCGCAGGGAATGAAAAATTCGACCTCTTCATCGCCGGCACGATTGCCCGTCCGAATGACCCGCGCAACTTCACCGGCACCATCGTGAGAGAGCTTTTTTCGCGCACGCCGTGCGACCTGCTTCTCATCCCGGACCCCAAGGAATTGGCTCCTGCCGCGCTGAACGCCTGTCTTCTGGTGGAGGCTCATTCGCCACGCTGGCGGGCTGCCAAGGAAACTCTGAAGACCCTCAAGCCATCCAAGATCTCGATCCTCGCCGCCGACAGCCCCTTTGCGTTGGCTCGCCGATCGCTCCTCGGAGCTGAGACGGAGGAGGGCAGTCTTGAGGATATTTGCGACGAACTCAGCGAGATCACTCCCGCTGTGGACCTGCGCCGCATTAGATCCAATACCGGTTTCATGATTTGCGAGGTGGTTCAGGAAACGGCCCCGGATTTCTTGTTTGTTGAATCGGGTTGGAAGGCCGGTCAACGCGTGCTGCCGCCTTATCTGGGCTGGCTGGAGCAGGTCATTCCCAGCAGGCTTTTTCTTTTTGGAAAACCTCCCCGTAGCGCGATGGAGGAAGGCGCCATCATCCCACTTTAAGGTGGTTGCCAACCCGCATGGGAAACGCCCAAGCCTCATTGGTTCTCGCCTCGTTCCTGGGAGGCTTGCTAGTCATCTACATCGCTCAGGCATCGCCACTCGACGCCTTTGCCTCGTGGTTGTTGAGCGTGCACATGGTGCAGCATCTCCTGCTCACCATGGTTGCGCCTCCGCTGATTCTTCAAGGCGCTCCTTTTTTGCCCGTGCTTTCGGGATTGCCCCGTGGATTTGTTCGCTCGGGTTTGGGCCATTTCTCAACGAACCCCGGCTCAAAAAAATCGGGAGTGCTTGACTTCCGCACAGAGGAGGGGAGTGGGTTGGGAGGGACTCGAACCCTCAACCAACGCCTTAAAAGGGCGCTGCTCTACCATTGAGCTACCAACCCGGTGGAGGGGTGGAAGATTAGTCGTTTGTTCTCGGGTTGCAATCCTGAAAATCATAAAATTTTTTGGCCGCGATCTTACGCCAGCTCGTTTTTCAAAATCCTTGAACGCTTCGAGCGTGGAGTCCATGTTTCCGCCCTGCCTTGAAATCTTCTACTGCCCACCTGCACAAACCAACTCACGAATGCGGCGTCTTCGCGGTCTTCAATCATCCCGACGCTTCCATGCTCACATACTACGGTCTTTTTGCTCTTCAGCACCGAGGGCAGGAAAGCGCCGGAATTGTCTCAGCCGAGCCTGGCGCGCCAGTCTTCAATACTCACAAAGGCATGGGACTTGTATCTCAGGTTTTTCATTCGCGTGATCTCGAGAGGCTGAAAGGCAACCGCGCCATTGGTCATGTGCGTTATTTCTCAATTGTCCTCATGGGTGAGCGCGAGATCATCGGTTTCCGCGATCCTCATGGCTTCCGTCCGCTATGCCTCGGAAAACTCGACGGGGCCTATGTGCTGGCCTCCGAGAGTTGCGCGTTTGATTTGATCCATGCGGAGTTTATTCGCGATGTGGAACCCGGCGAGGTCTTGATCATCGATGAAAACGGCCTTCGCAGCGAGTGGCCGTTCCCTAAGCAACGGACTTCCTTTTGCATTTTTGAGCATGTCTATTTTGCCCGCCCCGACAGCAATATCAACGGAACCAATGTCAGCATGGCCCGAGTTAACATGGGGCGTGAATTGGCCCGTCTGCATCCTGTAGAGGCCGATCTGGTGGTGCCGGTGCCCGACTCTGGCATCTTCGCCGCGCTGGGTTTCTCCGAGGAGACCGGTATTCCCTACTATCCCGCCTTTGTCCGAAATCACTATATCGGCCGCACATTTATTCAGCCCACGCAAATGATCCGTGACTTCAATGTGCGGGTTAAACTCAACCTGATTCGTTCAGCCGTCGAAGGGAAGCGTGTGGTGGTGGTCGACGACTCCATCGTTCGCGGCACGACCGCCCGCTCGCGCGTGGTGAACCTGCGCGAGAACGGCGCCAAAGAAGTCCACATGCGGATCAGTTGCCCACCCCACAAACACGCATGCTACTACGGCATTGATTTTCCAGACCCCGAGAAACTTCTCGCGAACCAGTGCACGGCCGAGGAAATCCGAAAATATCTCGGCGCTGATTCCATCGGCTACCTCGATGTGGATGGCATGGTTCGCTCCACTGGCCAACCGGCGAATAACTTCTGCATGGCCTGCTTCAACGGCGACTACCCAGTCGCTTTCGATGACCAATTCGACAAACTCATTATGGAAAAACGGGCCGTTAAAGCCCGTCTTCTCGAACCTCCCTCCGAACGACTGCTTTGAAAACTCCACGCAAACAAAAAGCCTACGCCGCCGCAGGGGTCGATGTGGACCTCGGCAACACAGTCAAAAAAGGAATCCACGCCCTCGTCAGCGCCACGCACGGCCCTGAAGTGCTCGGAAAAATCGGTGGATTCGGAGGTCTCTTCCGTCCCGATTTCCGGGGAATGAAAGATCCCGTGCTTGTCTCCAGCGTCGATGGCGTTGGCACGAAACTCAAAATCGCCTTTGCCACGAACCGCCATGACACAATCGGGCAGGATCTCGTGAACCATTGCATCAATGACATCGCCGTCATCGGCGCGCGTCCTCTCTTCTTCCTCGATTACATCGGTGGCGAAAAGCTCGACCCTGTGGTGTTCCGCCAAATTCTCAAAGGTTTTGCGAAGGCCTGCAACCACTTCGCCAATGGCCGTCTGTTTGGTGGGCACGTAGGGACCGGAAGCCTTTGGATCGAG
>JAPLTI010000033.1 GCA_026398285.1 Verrucomicrobiota bacterium | reverse complement strand
GATTTCGAGCTGCCGGACTACAAAAATATCACCGTTGAAGTCGCGAAAAAAACCGTCACCGACGAGGATGTCGAAGGCTTTCTCGAATACCTCCGCGACCCACACTCGAAATTCGACCCGATCACCGACCGAGCCCTTGCCATGGGCGACTATGCGGTTGTGACCTATCAGGGCACGGTGGATGGCGAACCAATCTCCAAGATCGCTCCCAAGGCCCCCGCACAAATCCAAGGACGCCGCAATGCGTGGGTTCTGATGGATGAGGGAACACTGATTCCCGGCTTTGCAAAAGGCATCGAGGGAATGGAAATCGGCCAAGAGCGCACATTCACTCTCGATGTGCCGGAGTCGTTCCCGCTCGAGGAACTCCGCAACCGCAAAGTGACCTACGCCGTCACCCTTCATGCCATCAACACCCGCACTCCGGCCCCGCTGGATGACGAACTGGCTGCCAAGATCGAACCCGGCCAGACACTCGAGGGACTTCGCAAAAAAATCCGTGAGCGCCAAGAGGAGTCTGCCGAGTATCAATTTGAGATGGCAAAAAAGAACGCTGTCGTTGAAAAGCTGCTCAGCCTCTTCACCTGCGAACTTCCCGAACGCCTGGTTGCCAGAGAGACCTCATACATTCTCAAGGACATCGTCGGAGAATCACAGGCCCGGGGCATTTCCGACGAGGAGATCAAAGCCCACACCGAGGAAATCGTCCAAAACGCCTCAAAGACCGCAAGCGACCGTGTGCGTTCAAATTTCCTCCTCACCCGAATCGCGGACGAGGAGAAAATCGAGGAGACCGATGCCGAAGTTTACCAAGCCATACTGCAAATGGCAGAACGCCAGCAGATGCCCGTCAAAAAACTCGCCGGCGAACTCGCCCGCAGCGGAGGCGTCAACCGCCTGCGCGATCAGATTCGCATCACCAAGGCACTTGATTTGATTGCCTCCGGTGCTACCGTCACAGAACCTGCCGCCCCGCAAGCGGCCTAAACAGATCACACACTATGTTAGTCCCAATCGTCGTCGAACAAACTGGCCGCGGTGAACGCAGCTACGATATCTACTCCCGTCTCCTCAAGGATCGCATCATCTTCATCGGAACTCCGATCGATGACACAGTGGCGAATCTTGTCATCGCGCAACTTCTTTTCCTTCAGATGGAAGACGCGAAAAAAGATATCAATATCTACATCAATTCCCCCGGTGGCTCCGTAACTGCCGGACTCGCGATCAACGATACGATGCAATTCGTGACCTGCGATGTGAACACCTACTGCATGGGCCTCGCAGCCAGCATGGGTGCGGTTTTGCTCTGTGCGGGAACCAAGGGCAAACGCTACGCGCTCCCGAACTCGGACATCATGATCCACCAAGTCTCCGGCGGAGCCAAAGGCCAAGCCAGCGATGTGGAGCGTCAGGTCGAGTTCATGTTCAAGCTGAAAAAGCGTCAGAACCGCCTTCTCTCGCACCACACAGGCCAAACCGTCGAGCAGATCGAACGCGATGCCGACCGCGACAACTACATGACCGCTGATGAGGCTAAAGCCTATGGTCTCGTGGATGAAGTCGTGAAGTCCCGCAAGGACATCAAAGACATTGTTGAAACCGTAAAAGCCGCCGAGTAGTCCACTCTCAATGGCGCGCCCGAACAATCTCACCATGTGCTCTTTCTGCGGAAAGAGCCAGGCCGAAGTCCGCAAACTCATCGCTGGTCCCGGCGTTTACATTTGCGACAGCTGCATAACCATTTGCAGGGGAATCCTGGAAAAGGAACTCAAAGACGACTCGCGAAAAAACAAGCCGTCCCTCCGCGTTCCCAAGCCCGCTGAGATTAAGAAACTGCTCGACCAACATGTGATCGGACAGGACACCGCTAAAAAGGTGCTCGCGGTCGCCGTGCACAATCACTACAAGCGCCTCACACAGACCTCTACAGGCTTGCTGGAGATGGATCACCTCAACGACGTGCAGATCGAGAAGAGCAATATCCTTCTCCTCGGTCCCACTGGCTCTGGTAAGACTCTCCTCGCCCGCACATTGGCGCAGGTCCTTGATGTGCCGTTTGCCATCGCCGATGCCACCTCCATCACAGAGGCCGGCTATGTGGGAGAGGATGTCGAAAACATCATTCTCCGCCTCCTCCAAAGCGCCGACTTCGATGTCAAACGCTGTGAGATGGGCATCATCTACATCGACGAAATCGATAAAATCGGACGCAAAACCGACAATGTGAGCATCACTCGCGATGTCTCAGGCGAAGGCGTTCAGCAGGCCCTTCTCAAAATTCTCGAAGCCGCTGTCTGCAATGTCCCACCCCAAGGCGGACGCAAGCACCCACAGCAGGAATACATTCAGATCAACACCGAGAAGATTCTTTTCATCTGTGGCGGTGCCTTCGTGGGTCTCGAAAAAATCATCCAACGCCGACTCGGCGGGCGCACCATGGGCTTCAATGCCCCGATTGCGGCAGCCACAAACGAGTCCAACCGCGCCGAAACCCTCAAGATGGTGGAACCGGAAGATCTCATCAGTTTTGGCCTCATCCCGGAATTCATCGGACGCCTCCCCGTTGTTGCAACTCTCGAGGAACTCAACGAAGACCAGTTGGTCTCCGTGCTCACCGAGCCAAAAAACGCGATGACCAAACAATACGCGAAACTTCTCGGCATGGATGGCGTCACGCTCAACATGACCAAGGACGGCCTACGCGCCCTCGCTGCCGAGGCCATCCGCAAAGGCACAGGCGCACGAGCCCTGCGCTCGATGATCGAACGCATCATGCTCGATGTCATGTTTGATTGCCCAAGCCGGGACGACATCTCGGAGGTCACAATCAATCGTGCTGTCGTCGAAGGCAAAAAATCCCCCGTCATCCGTCGCAAGCAGGAAAAAGACGCCGCCTAAGCGTCCCTGCTTGCTACTTGATCAGTCCGATCCGTCTAATCCGTCAGATCGCCCTTAATTAGAATAATTCTTGATTAGCCCTTTGGCGCGGCTATGTATTCCTGCTTTCTGTGAACAAGACCACCCAACCCGCCTACGAAGAAACGATCAGCCACAGCGGCCATCGCCTCACTCCACAGCGGCGCGAGGTTTACAATGTGCTCCTCGAAGACCGTAACCACCCCACGGCCACCGAGGTTTTCATAAAGGCCAAGAAACGAGTCCCCACAATTTCGCTGGCGACGGTCTACAACTGCCTCGAAACCCTCGTGGAGTGCGGTCTCGCCAAGCAAGTGAATGTCGAACGCGAAGCCACCCGCTACTGCCCGAACCTCTCCGAACACGGCCACTTCGTCTGCGATTCCTGCGGCATCGTTTCAGATATCCCCGTCGCCAAAGGCGGGTCACTCACCCAGTTTCTTAAAGTTCCCACCGGATTTAGCATTAACCATTCCGAAATCACTCTCCGAGGCACCTGCCCGGCCTGCAAAA
>JAPLTI010000280.1 GCA_026398285.1 Verrucomicrobiota bacterium | reverse complement strand
CTTGAAAAAATCCCCCGTGATTATCATGACGGGCAACACCAAAGTGACGAATTTTGAAATGAAGCACAGACACTGTAACGCCTGTCTATGTCTGCCGATTTCCCATCGATCCGGAAGCCGCAGAAGGGCGCTACAGTTTTTAAGCTAAAAACCAGGTTACCAAACAGTCACTCCCTGTGACTTGCGCCAATCAAGGCAGTGTGTATCGTTCCCGCCATGCGCTACTTGGATCCAAAGAACGATCTCACCTTCAAGAAGGTGTTTGGCCAGCATCCGCACCTGCTCAAGAGCTTCCTCAACGCGCTGCTACCACTGGAGCCTGATGCCCAGATCGTCAATTTAGAGTATCTTCCCAGCGAGCTGGTTCCGGAAATCCCGGAAGTGCGCAACAGCATTGTCGATGTTCGCTGCATAGACCAAAAGAAGCGGCAGTTCATCGTCGAGATGCAGATGCTTTGGACCGACAGCTTCATGAACAGAGTGCTCTTCAACGCCTCGAAGGCCTATGTGAAGCAGTTGAAAACCGGTCAGGAATATCACCTGCTACAGCCTGTTTACTCACTCAACCTCGTCGATGACACATTCATCAAGGACAGCCCGGAATGGTATCACCACTACCGGATCGTCCACGCCTTGGACACGGGGCGACAGATCGAGGGGCTGGAATTTGTTTTTGTCGAGCTGCCGAAATTCCGTCCGCAGACGATGCCCGAAAAACGCCTGCAGGTGCTCTGGCTGCGGTATCTGACAGAAGTGGGTGAAAAGTCGGCTGAGATTTCCAAAGACCTCCTCGAGCAGCGGGAAGTGCGAGAGGCGGTTGAATATGTGAAGGAATCGGGATTCAGCGAGGGTGAGCTTGCTGCCTACGACAAATATTGGGACGGCGTGAGCGTCGAACGCACACTCCTCGCCGACGCGATTGCCGAAGGTGAAGCCAAGGGGCGTGCCGAGGGTGAAGCAAAAGGCCGCGCCGAGGGCGAGATGCTCGGACAACAAAAGGTGGCCCTAAAAATGTTGCGCAAGGGACTCCGAGTTCAAGAGGTTTCGGCTCTCGCCGAGATCGATGAGGATGAAGTTCTCCGGCTTTCGAGATTACACGAAATGTTCGGCTCGTCTGCCGAAGAACATTGCGCTAGCTGAGGATTGGAGCGGCTTTCCTGCCGTGGGCACAATCTGGAGTTAGAACTCCACCTTCACGCCGGCATACCAGTTGCGAGGTGCGGCGGGGTCGATGCCGTCGGCGCGGATGCGGGCGTAGTAGTCTTTGTTGAAGACATTGTTCACGCCGGCGATAAAGCTCACGGTGTCTTTGTAGACCTTGGCTTCGACGGTGAGGTCCCAGACATTGTAGGCGGGGATGAAGCGACTCGCAGGGTTGTTGTCGGCGGCGTAGGTGGAGCCCATGAAGTTTCCCATGAAGGCCGCTTTGATACGGTCGCGCCAGTTGTAGGTGAGGCCGAGGCGGAGAATGTAGTCGGAGAGATACTGGGGAGTTTTTCCATCGTTCGGGCCGTTGATGAATTGTCCATTTTGTAAGGTGAGCGCGGTGTAGGCGGAAATGGAACCGTAGCGGTCCACCCAACCCTTGCCGTCGTCTTTGTTCCA
>JAPLTI010000291.1 GCA_026398285.1 Verrucomicrobiota bacterium | reverse complement strand
CTCCCTCAAGATGATTCCGTCATCGCAATTCATCAACCGTCCGCCTGAAAAATGGTGCAGGCTCTCGATCTGCAATTGCGGGAGCATGGCTCTGATAACCGAGACTACTCCCGGCCAAATATGCTCATCAAGAAGAATATTCAAAGCGAGGAGAACTCCCGATGCTCCATGTCTGGCAAAACCCGCTTGAGCCCATGCACCTCGCTCGAAGATAAATCCTCCCACTCTTGACGACATTCCTCGGCGAACTCCTGCAGGTAGGCCAGAACCCCAGCCGCTTTCCAGCGAGGCCAGGCAAAGGATTCCGCCAACTTTTCAGCATTTAACGTAGAATCACCAAGCGTTTGCCCGTAAACAAAGCCCACCTGAACTCGCGTTCCTTGGACTAATGCCACACGGCCCAAGCGGGTGTCCCGAAATTCCACGGCCGGAAAATCCTCCCGGCGGCGCGCCTCCTCCAATATGCGGGTCGCTGCCATCCCGGCGCTACCACGCCGCTTGGCAAACCTCTCCAGCCACCGACGGGTTTCCAAGGGCACTCGAATACTTAAAGTTGCTGTTGCAGACATGTGTGAAAAGTATAAAATGTTTTAACCACTGTCAAGCCGTCATTTTTCGCATTCTCAATCCTCTTCGCGGCTAAAAATTTTAAACCACGGATTACCAAGATATACACAACCAAGCGCCGGGGCAGGCGCGCGGTAGAGCAACCGAAGGTTGGCCCGCAGGGCGAGATGAGCGGGAGCGAACGAGTCAAATAGAAAGACAGAAAACACCGGGTTGATTCGCTACGCGAATGCCAGATCTGTTTTATAAAAGACACTCGCAAGCGCGCTTGCAGATGCTTTTTCAAAACATCTCCCCGCTTGGCAGGCCAAGCGCAACCCGGTTTTTTTTCCTCGAAAATTCCAAGGCGAAGCATCGCAGGGCCATTTGCGTAGCAGAATGAGCGATGGAGTTTCAGAATCCTGTGCAAGCTCGCTTGCGAAGGGATTTGAAAGCACAGCGCCAGCTTGGCTCGCCCAAGCATAGCCCTGCGCATCTCTGCCCATCCGTGTAAATCCTGCCAATCCGTGGTTCAAACAATGATTTTGCCTATCCCCTTGCCACTTCTCACCCTCAATTTCACTCATCCATGTCCCGCCGAAGCCGCGTAGCGCGTAGGCGGATGCAAATCTTGTCTAGAATGCCAAACCAAACCGCATTGCGAGTCGCGCTCCTATCGCACCCCATTCCTCCGCAGTAAGGTAACCCAATCTTCTCATGAGTTTCGAAAGACTAATTGATTGGACTTGCTGCAAGTGAAATGCACCATGCTTTAGAAATGGCTTGTCTATTGCAATCTCCCATGAATTTCCACGCAGCGCAGTTGTATGGGGAATCACAGTTACAAGTGCTAGTTCTTCATCATTTGGATAGTCCGTCAATAACAAACATGGTCGCACTTTACCGGCAATTCCCATATCTACCTGCCAAATATCACCACGGGAAGGCTTAGGATTCATCCTTGTTGCCTCGTTTCCATTTCATCTAAAATAGCAAAGCCTTCAGAAGCAACATGGTCACAAATGGAGAGTTCATCCTCCTCAGGCTCCAAACTTAAAACTTGCAGAAACAATTCTCGTCGCTCCCCTGGCGAAAGTTGCCGGTGTAAAGTTTGTTCTGTAATTTGGTTCTTCGCGATCTGAGCGCCCCTTCCGGGGGCGGCGGAGCGAAGGCGAGCGTAGCGAGCCGAGCGCAGCCGGCCCCGGAAGGGGCTTGCGCGAAGTTCGCCGGGGGCTGGCC
>JAPLTI010000261.1 GCA_026398285.1 Verrucomicrobiota bacterium | reverse complement strand
CTTGCGAGTTGACCGGAGTTCGAGTCGCGAGACTTAGGGAGGGGAAGTGGAGCGGGTAGAGGGAATCGAACCCTCCTGGCCTGCTTGGAAGGCAGGAACTTTACCACTAAGCTATACCCGCAGTAACACGACTTAGATTATTCCCGAGTGAGGCGAAGTCAAACCGAAAAACGAAAAGTTATCGGACTGTGGGGCTGTTGCGCACGGGTCGGAATCTGACCCGTGCATGTCCTTTTTTGACTTCGATTCTGAGTTGTCGGCAAGCCTCCCTTATTCCCACTCGATTGTGGCGGGTGGTTTGCTGGAGATGTCGTAGCAGACGCGGTTCACGCCTTTGACCTCGTTGATGACGCGGGCCGAGATGCGGGCGAGGATTTCCTGCGGCATGCGGACCCAATCGGCTGTCATGCCGTCATGGCTGCTAACGATGCGCAGGGCGATGGTGTAGTCATAGGTCCGCTCGTCGCCCATGACGCCCACGGAGCGGACGGGCAGAAGAACGGCGAAGGATTGCCAGACTTTGTAATACCACTCGGAGGTTCTCATTTCCTCGATCACGATGGCATCGGCCTCGCGCACTATGCGCAGGCGCTCGGGGGTGATGGCTCCGATGATGCGGACCGCCAGGCCGGGGCCGGGGAATGGCTGGCGGTGGACGATTTCCTTGGAGAGTCCGAGTTCTTCGCCGACTCGGCGGACTTCGTCTTTGAAGAGTTGGCGCAGGGGCTCGACGAGTTCGAATTTCATGCGCTCAGGGAGGCCTCCGACATTGTGGTGGCTCTTGATAAGCGCTGCGGGATTTCCTGAAATGGAAACACTCTCGATCACATCGGGGTAGAGGGTTCCTTGCGCGAGGAAGCGGTAGTGACCGGGATCTGTCTTCTTGAGGTCTTTGGCCGCGGCTTCGAAGACTTTGATGAATTCGTTGCCGATGATTTTTCGTTTCTTCTCGGGGTCGGTGACGCCTTTGAGTTTTGTGAGAAATTGCTTGGAGGCATCCACCGTTTTCATGCGAATGCGAAACTCGCCGGCGAAGAGTTTTTTCACGGCGGCGCGTTCGTTGGCGCGGAGAAGTCCGTTATCCACGAAGATGCATGTCAGGCGGTCACCGATGGCTTTGTGCAGGAGTGCTGCGGCTACGGAGGAGTCCACACCGCCGCTGAGGCCGAGGATGACGCTTCCATCGCCGACTTGCTCCTGGATTTCCCGGCAGGTGCGATCGATGAAGGACTCCATCGTCCAGTTGGATTTGCAGCCGCAGATGCGGTGGACAAAGTTTGCGAGAATCTCGCCGCCGCGTGGTGTGTGGACGACTTCGGGATGGAATTGCAGGCCGTAGATGTTGCGCTTGGTGTCGCCGATGACGGCGTGCGGGGAGTTTTCCGTTTTGCCAAGCGGACGGAAGCCTGTCGGGAGCTTGGTGATTTTGTCACCGTGGCTATTCCAGACATCCAGCGTCGCGGGAAGTTTGTGGAAGAGGGCGCACTTGGCGTCGCCTTTTAGCTTGCCAGGTCCGTATTCGCGTTCGGTTGAGCGTTCGACCTTGCCGCCTAGGCCATGGGCGATGAGTTGCATGCCGTAGCAGATGCCGAGACCAGGGACACCGAGATCGTAGATTTTGCGATCCACTTGAGGTGCCTTGGGCGCATACACACTCGCTGGGCCGCCCGAAAGGATGATTCCTGATGGCTTCAGCTTTGCAAGGGCAGCGGCTTT
>JAPLTI010000335.1 GCA_026398285.1 Verrucomicrobiota bacterium | reverse complement strand
CGCTACGCAGAGCGCGTGCAAGCATGACGCATCGCGTAGCACGGCGTTCTCAAATGCATACGCCGCCATCACTTTTTTCCAGCGTGAGTTTGCCAGAGCCCATTTGTCCAACATTCCCCTCGGCGAGACCACATAGGGAGTTCCCTTCCGCCTCCACTGACGCCGAGTTGCCAAGGAGGAGTATTGCCAGAGCCCCTGAAGAGCGACGAGATCTGGACGCGCCTCATTCAGTGCGGCATCCATATCCGGAGACCAGGCAAGAGCCCTTGGGCCGATAAAGGAAAAAGCGTGGGCACTCAATGGCGCCCACGCCTCCTTATCACGCTCCCAGTTTTGATCCCGGAGTCCATACGCGGACACATCCACTCCCAGTTTTTCAAGTCCCTTCCCCAGCGCCCGCACACTCTCAAAAAGCCCGCCCGCATTGCGAGAGAGGGATCCACTCGTGAAAGCAACCTTCATTTCCATCCAATAAATGGCTTCAATGTGTGCCTGCCAATTGGTCGCCTGAGGAACTTTGCGAAAGCTTCCGAGGAGCGGAGTGTGATTTTGCGCAGAGGACAAAAGACGCAATCGACCAAGTTTGGTACCAAGATGTCGGTGTGACTGGAATGTCTCGACACGCGTCATTCAAGACCTGCCCAAATGCCATTCGCATCCATTTTTCAAATGGAAAGCTAAAACCTTTCTTTCCTTGCCCCTTAACCCAATCTGGAATTTCTGGAATAGCTTTTTGAAGAATTTGTTTGCCAGTTTGGAAGCGAAGCGTTGATGGCACAGCCCTTAGCTCTTCGAGCAATTGAGCATCGACCATCGGCACTCTTAACTCAAAGCCATGCGCCATCGAAAAGGCATCACTATCCCGGAGCAATTGATTGCGAAGGTATTTCTTGGTTTCCAAGTAAGCGACCTTCTCCACAGGCCTTGCTGGCAACTCATCCATGCTCCAGTTTACGGGATCTGGTTTCCGCCCAGTGAAAAATTGAGCGAGTTTTGAGGCCTCTTCTGAAGTAAAAATACCGCGCTGACAATGGAACGCCTCCAACCATCCGCCCCTACTGGCAAGAAAATCTGGTAATCGCCCCCACTGGCCACGCCTGCTTGAGAGGGGAAGCATGGTGCCCAGAAGACCTCGCAGCGGCCCAAGCCAATGGTATACGGCGTGGAGAAATGGAACGCGGCGAAACGAAGGGTAGCCACCGAAAAGTTCATCTCCCCCTTGGCCAGAAAGAGCCACTTTTATCCCCGCTTGCTTGGCGAGTTTGGATACACACCAAACATTGAACCCATCTATGGTCGGTTGATCCACTGCTTGCAGAAATGGGATGATTTCCTTGGCTCCATCTTCTGGAGTGATGATCCACTCGCTATGTTCTGTGCCGAAAACCTCTGCCGTGCGCTTTGCCATAGCAGATTCATCCGAAGCAGCATCTTGAAATCCAATTGAAAATGTATGAATTTTTGCGCTAGTCCCAAGAATTTTTCGAGTTAGGGCGAGGATCGCCGTGGAGTCCAGTCCACCACTCAAAAAGATGCCCACCGGCACATCGCTTACCAGATGCCGCCGCACACTCGCCTCCAGGCGCTCACGCACATACACAGCCGGTGTTTTGCTGGTGACATTGGTGGAGCTGAACGAAACCTTGCTCCATTTTTTTGTCTCAACCTTTCCGGTATCCCAACGCAGGAGAGAGCCGGCAGGCAGTTCCTCTATCGCCGCGTTGCATGTCTGAGGCTCTTGGAAAGACCCCCACAAAAAGTAATCCCTCAGTGCATTCACATTGCATAGATCGTCCTCCTGGGCCAGAACCTTGACCTCGGATGCAAAGCTGAATTGACCCGCATCACAACGATAGTAGAGCGGCTTTATGCCGAGAGGATCGCGCGCCAGCAGGGCTTCCTGTTTTTGAAAATCCCAGAACGCAAAGGCAAACATCCCGGAAAGTTTTGGAAGCGCCGCCTCGCCATCGCGCAGGAGCATGCGGAGAAGAACCTCTGTGTCCGACTGGCTTTGAAACACCTCGCCACGCTCGATGAGATCGGCTCGGAGTTCGCGGTAGTTATAGATTTCCCCGTTAAAAATCAGACACGCCTTGGGATTCGCTCCACTGGCACATGGAGGTTCCGAGACAGTCGAGGATAGTTGCGGCGCATTCTTCGTGACTCCATCCGGCATCAGGAGCATCGGCTGTTGACCCGTTTCACCGAGATCAATGATCGCCAGACGCGTGTGCACCATCAGAAGAGCCTCGGAGCGCCACACGCCTTCGGAGTCAGGGCCGCGATGCCTCAACCCCTCCAGCGCGCGCCCTGCGAATCCCTCATCTACTTTTCCAAATTGTCCAGCAATGCCACACATAAAATTATGCCATCAGTCGCCTGCAGAAAACCTCGAGAAGGAGCCTCGCAAAGATTTTGGATCCTTTGGGAGGAGCCTGAAGAGCCGCTTCGGCAGCGGATCGGAATCCATTGGCAAAATGCCCCTCGCCCCAATCCGAGATAATGGAACGGCTGCGTTGACCCATTTTTTTTCTTGGGGAGGAATCCATGAGTGAGATTTTAAGGAGGAGGTCGGTTAGAGCAGCAGGAGCGGATAGTACGAAAGTATAACCATTCTCTCCCTCCTTCACAAGATCAATCGCACAACCACAAGGCTTGCTCACGAGCACCGGCAATTCCGATGCCATGGCCTCATTCACGACCAAGCCCCACTGCTCGCTCAAGCTGGCGTGAACAAAGGCCCCGGCTCCCGCATAGAATCGAGGCAGCTCATTGACTTGGCGAAACCCAGGAAAATAAACGCAACCACGCGGATGGGGCGTCTCAACGCCCTCCCAAGGTGCTGTGAATTCCAGATCCAAACCCAACTTCCGAGCATGCTCGAGGAGCGGTTCCCTCAGCTCGCCATCACCCAGCAAGACAAGCGGCCAAATCGGGCTGGCTGTGGGAGACGAAGGCCAGCCTTTCACATAGCCAGCATAGGCATCCAAAAGAAAAAAAAGATTTTTTTTGTAAACAAATCGGTTTGAAGCCAAAAAATATGGCCCACGGTGTCCGGCAGGCGAATCCGGATGATTTTCCCTCCAGAGATCAGACTGTGAAATGAAAAACTCATTATCCACCATATTGTAGCCAGTAAAAATCCGCTCAGCAGGCATTCCAAGCTGGATCATGTAATCCCGCTGGGGCTGGCCACCGACCAACGCGGAAGAGGCCAAAGAAACAACGGTAGACTTGATCCATTCCCTGAAAAAAACACGCGGGACATCCCACGCGGTGGACTCCGACATCATCACCGCAGGAATTCTGTTTTTTAGACACCACTTGAGCGCTAAAAGAGGCCCCGGAGTCGCCCACCCCGGAATGAAGACAACATCCGGGCGAGCCTCATCCAAAACTTTATGAAGTCTATCTCTAAAATCCGATCGCGACATCTCCCAACTCGTTCCCGAAGGATTTAATGTGAAGATTTTTAGCGCTACTTGAGACTCCTCCCAAAGGTAGTTTGCACTCTCCCCGCCGAACTCCACGGCAGTAATATCTGCCACGCCAGTCGCAGCTTTTAAACGAGCAACATGATAAGGGCCAAAATTATCAAATAAAACAACGGATTTCATTTGCGTGAGTTTCTAAGGATTTACTTTTTTTACAATTAAGCAGAAAGGCGTTGAATGAAACTATCCATGTTAAAGCGCCTATTGCTCCCCTTTTACTTTAACCCAGACTCTCATCATAATAATTCCGAAAACAAACGGATACAACGTAATCAGCGTGATATCCCGCCCGAGGTTGAAGGTAAGCACAATTCCGAAAAAAAACAGCAATAAGCGACCCGTTCTATCCCCCATCAGATCCTGCCTGGCCAAGAGTGCGGCCCAGATTCCCATTAAGAGCGCCGCAGCGATCGGTCCGAAGAAACGCCCAAAATTCACCACTCCCTGCCCGATCATACCCGTGGAAATCGTCGCGCCCACACCAGCGGAGCCTCTATCCCCAGCCTCGCCAAACTTTTGACCACGCGCAATCGCGTAATCAATTCCAATCATCGGTTTGTTCGGCCATAGGACACGCGGAATCGGATTCACAAGCTCCGCAAAATAACGCGAACCCGAGTTTGGAGTGAATGTCCCATGCTCAATGAATTTGTTCATCCAGCCCAATTCCTCAAACATATTCAAGCCGGCATGTTTGATTTCTTTTCCTTGAATGGCTTCCGTTACACCAGTTAAACCGACCTGCTGGAATGCATAAGCCACATTGGCCTCGGTGCGAACTTGAATCACAAAGCGCATCCAGCCATCAACTACCAAAAACGCTCCCACAAGCAAGGCGACCCGGAGGAACAACCCACCCCGAAAACGCACGAACACCCATGCCAACAACCCAGGCAAGATCGTTGCCAACATGAGATTTCTCACACGGTCTAAAAGAAACCACGGAGCGCTGAGCAGGAAGACCAAGCCAGCCGTCATTCTAGTTTTCTTGTTTTTCGACAAGGCCCAGATGACTCCACTGGCTGAGACAAGCAATACATGCACATAACCGTAAAGTGAAATCACGGCATCAAAACCTGCGCCCACCCGCCCTCGCGACCATGGATAGGCTTTACCCGAGATGTAGGGAAAAAACATGCCCATAAAGTCGAAATTGGTCCGCCACATCGCGATGGCCATAAGCAGAATCCAAAACGCACCGATCATGTTCATGGAAAGATCCATGCGCCGTTGAAAAGATGGCGCATCGACACCTCCTTTATTCATCAACCTCATGAAATAGCTTTCCTCTCTCAACAGATTCTTATTGATCCAGCGGTGGAAAAAATTTGCGAAGAACAGGAAACTGATCACAAAGAGCCCAACCTGTCCCCATGCCAGATCCAGCATGTCCGCACCAATGTTTAAAGTATACTGGTTGTAGTCATTATACACGGCATCCACAAAATACCATGCGACCACTGTCGCAAGCACGGTCATTGTCGGCAAACCAATTCCCCGCTTGAGCTGAGTCAATGCCACAACCATACCCACTCCGCACAGAGCAAGCGAAAGATAAAACCCGATCGGAAGAAGGATTGTTTCGTCAGGCATCAATTAGAGAAAGTTTAACCACGAATCAAATGAAAATCCACGAAGAAAATGGGGGGGGATATAAAGCTTGCTTTGATTAAAAGGGAAAAGCAAAAATCTGGAGGAAAAAACAGATGCAAGCGCTCTTGAGTGAGTTTGATTTTCTCCGATAGTGCCGATTGCGGGATCATGCATTCACATCCAAGAACTCCAGGGTTTATTTCTTTCAAACCGCGCCCTGTCGGTGCGTTGCCTCAAAGTATTCATCGGGCAAATTCGCCCGGGTAGCGCTTTCAGGAAGAGAAATTGCTCCAGACATCTTTCCCCTTAAAATACCGGCCAGTTTTTCATAAATTTTTTCGACTATCGTTTGCTGGAGGTTGGCATTGTCCCTGAGCCACTGGAAATTTTGTAGCGCAACCTCCTTTCGTTCCAATTTTAATGCAGCCTCCATCGTTGCACGAGCATCCAACCCATAGTCCACAGGATCCACCCAAATGGCGCCTTTTAAGAATTTTTCCCTTACAGCAGGATGTGGATGATAAATCGGAACGCATCCCGCCCGCACGGCGTCAGGGAACTTCTCCGTGAAATATTCAGGTTCACTGCTATTTTCAAAGCAGATGCAAGCATGGTATTTAGAGAGAATAGAAATCTTTTGCGTGTGCGAACACTCCCCTTGGTAGCCAACTGGAAAGCCCTTTTTCGAAAACAAATCCAGTTGAAAACTGCCCCAATTTTTATTTGGCCCATAGATATGGCATCCACTCTCAATGATAAACTTTAGCCGCTTTTGCCGACCTTTATTACGGAAAATTGGCCTTCCAAGATTGCCAAGGACCGTAGCGGCATTTTGAATCGCATGGTCTCCCAGGGGAAGATTTTTATCCGAAAAGGCTGATGTCTCATGCTCAACGCGCATCTGTGGATTTTCGTGAAAATGCCAAGTAAACTCATCCGCACGCAGAGAATGCAATCGCCTCCTCAACTCGCTCTTTGAAGATCGCCAACCACGAAAATAAAAACTCGGCTCACAACAATAAAAAAGTTTCGGCCCCTCGAACGCCAAAAACTCTTCCGTAAACTCCCACCAACAAATCATGGCATCAAACTTACCATCCCGAAATTCGGTGGTCAGCATATCATCGCCAATTCTTACTTCCTTCAACCAGGCTCCGTTATCCCCTGTTAAACCCATGTGGCCATGGCGACTGGAATGATTGATGATCATTTTAATTTTCTGATAAATGTAACCTCTAGCAGGCGGGAGTAACTTTTTCCAGAGACCTCAAAGTAACCAGCGAATCGGTTTTCCTCAAAATGCACAACATCAAAATCTTTTAAGATTTTCAGGAACGCCCTTTCCATCATTTCAAATTGGTTGCAATTTAGGAGTTGGTGCAAATTATGAAATTCAATCACAAGCACCTTGAACCTCTTAAGTAGTTTCTGTGAAATGGAATGGATTACCTCATATTCACACCCTTCGATGTCCATTTGCAAGAGAAGTTCTGATTCAGATTCACTATTGGGGATCGATTCTGCACACCAATCCTCCAACGAAATCAAAGATTCACAATTGTCACTATAGGAAGCCAAGTGTTTTTTGATAAAATGAAATTTTTCGTTTTGAATCGGTGGAGTGTCAACCGATTTATCTGCCAAGAAAATCTGCATATCTCTTGATACCAAATCCTCCTCAAAAGAACTATTCGTAGCAACTCCCGGAGAAAAGCAATAGCGAATACCCTCCAAATCTTCCGGAAGCCAATATCCGCCATCGCCTAGTCCGCCAGCACGAAACAACGGAACTCGTCGAGGCGATCTGATAATACCTAACA
>JAPLTI010000179.1 GCA_026398285.1 Verrucomicrobiota bacterium | reverse complement strand
GCGGCAACGATGCGGTCGCCGCTGACAATCATGCCGCCATCGTGAAGCACCGTCTTGGGATGAAACACGGTGAGGGCGAGTTCCTTTGAGAACTTTGCGTCCAGCGCGACACCGGTTTCGACAATGGTTTTGAGACTGATTTCGCGCTCGATCGCGATCAGAGCGCCAAAGCCTTTGCTGGAAAGCTCGAAGATGGCATCCGTGATGAGCTCGATGGTCTCGGACTCCTGGGAGGCTGATGTGAAAAAACGGTGACTACCGAGTTCCGTGAGCGCGCGGCGCAATTCGGGCTGGAAAATGACGACCAGCGCGATGGCCAGAAAGACGGAAATGCTTCGTAAAAGCCAGCCGATGACCTCCAGGTTCAGCAACTGGGAAACCAGCGTGAGCGTAAGGAAAACCAGCGCCAGACCGAGCAAAATACGGGCTCCGTGGGTTCCTCGAAGGTAAAGGTAAATGTAGTAGATGACCGCCGCGAGAATCACGATCTCGATGCCGGAGGTCCACTGCTCCTGCAAAAAAGCTACGGCCTGCTCAAACATCGCCCAATATCGCCTCGGTCATCCGAAGCGCCTCCGTGTGGGGTTTGACGTCGTGGACGCGCAGGATGCGGGCTCCGCGCTCGCGGCAGAGCGAGGTGAGAGCGACGCCTGGCCAGAAGCGGTCATCCATCGCAGATGATCCCGCAAGCCAGCCGAGAAAGGATTTGCGGGAGGCGCCGACGAGGAGCGGACGCCCAAACTCAAGGAACGCGGAAAGCTCCGCCAGCAGCCTGCGATTGTGCTCGGGCGTTTTTCCAAATCCAATTCCTGGGTCGAGTGCAATGCGCATCGGGTCAATGCCGCACGCTACCGAGCGTGCGACGGCCTGTCGAAAAAAATTCCCCACTTCCTCGACGACATCATCGTATGTCGGTGCGAGTTGCATCGTGCGAGGCTCGCCCTGCATGTGCATGATGACTATTCCCGCCTTTGACGACGCCGCGAGCGCCGGCATTTCGGAATCCCCTCGCAGACCGGTGACATCGTTGATGATGTCCGCTCCGGCATCCAACGCCGCTTGGGCCACAGCAGCCTTGGAGGTATCGATGGATAGCAGAACCGGACTTTCCCGTCGCAGGGCTTGAATGATCGGCAGCACGCGACGTATTTCCTCATCCGCCTCGACGCTCTGTGCGCCGGGACGCGTGGACTCGCCGCCGATATCGAGGATTTCGGCGCCCTCGGCCACCATTTGCAGACCGTGCGCCAAGGCAGCTTGGGGATCCAAAAACGAACCGCCATCCGAAAAGGAATCCGGCGTGGCATTGATGATGCCCATCACCCGTGCGCGCCGCGAGAGGTCGATTTCGCGATCGCGGATTTTCCAGATCACTTTTTGAGGCGGATGGAAGCGGAGCGGCCGTGGGCGTCGAGGCCCTCGATGGCGCTGAAGGTTTCAATGTGCGGCAGGGAGGCGCGCAAGGAGTCCTCGTCGAACATGACGACGCTTGTGCGGCGCTGGAACTGGTCCGCTGTGAGACCGGCGAAAGACCGGCCGGCGCCGCCCGTGGGAAGCTCGTGACTCGGCCCCGCCAAAAAGTCGCCTCCGACTACCGGCGACAGGCCGCCGAGAAAGATCGCTCCCGAGGTGCGGAGTTGCAGGGCAATTTCGCCCGGCGCATCGGTGGCGATGGAGACATGCTCGGAGGCGTATTCATTCGCAATTCGAATGGCGACCTCCATGTCCTCGACGAGGATGAGCTTCGTGTTTTTGAGTGCCTTGGCGAGTTCGGCGGGACGCTTGGAAAGCTTGGTCTGCCGCTCAACGGCCTTTTCGACACCAGTGAGAATTTTTTCAGAATCCGTGACCAGAATCGCTTGGCTGCCGTGGCCATGCTCGGCCTGCGCCAAAAGATCGGCGGCGACCCAATCAGGCTTGGCTGTCTTGTCGGCGATCACAAGCACCTCGCTCGGGCCGGGCAAGAGGTCGATGGCGACTTTGCCGAAGACCTGACGCTTGGCCTCGACGACATAAGAATTGCCGGGGCCGAAAATTTTCTGCACGGGAAGAATAGTCTTCGTGCCATGCGCCAGCGCGGCGATGGCTTGCGCTCCGCCGACGCGATAAATCTCCGTAGCGCCGCAGCGCGAAAGGGCAGCCAGCAAGGCGGGATGCACCTTGCCATCAGGCCCGGCGGGAGTCACCGCGACGATCTCGGGCACACCCGCAGCCTCGGCGAGCGTGCAGGTCATGACCGCGGTGGATACCAGCGGCGCCGTGCCGCCGGGAATGTAAATGCCGACTCGTTGGAAGGGATCAAATCGTTCACCGGTGATAGCACCCTGCCGGTTTTTCATAAACCAGCTCTTGCGCAGGCTGCGCTTGGCAAACGCCCTCACATTCGAGCGCGCGGCGTCGATCGCCTTGCGCGTTTCCGCCGGAAGCGCATTGCAAGCCTCGGCGATCTCCAAGGGAGTCACGGGAATCTGGTATGGCGCGAGATCAGGGCCGCCGAATTTTTTCGTGTAACGGAGCAACGCCTCGTCGCCTTCCTTGGCTACCGCGCCGAGGATTTCCTCCACCGTCGCGCGAACAGCGGGATCCGCTTCGTAGGAGCGTTTCAGCGATTCAATGCCGCGCCGGTAGGCTTTGTCTTTCGGACGAAGAATTTGCACCGGGCGCGGATTATTTAATGTAGGCTAGGACGAAGGCGGTGATGAAAATATTCACCAAGGCCAGCTCAAAGAAGAAATACCAACCGAGCTTCATGAGCTGGTCGTAGCGGAAACGGGGAACCGTCCAACGCACCCAGATGAAGAGCACCAAAAGCGCGCTCACCTTGGCAAAAAACACGCCGATGTTGATGAGACCGAAAATGACGCCCGGCAGACCCGGCATCGAACCATCGGGGATCATCGGCAGGCTCCAGCCACCCAGAAAGAGTGTCACGATAACGCCCGAACCCGCAATCATGGCCGCGTATTCACCTAGGAAGAAGAGGGCGAAACCCATGCCGGAATACTCGGTGTGGTAGCCGCCGACGAGTTCCTGCTCGGCCTCGGGAAGATCGAACGGCGCGCGGTTGGTCTCTGCAAACATCGCGATCAGGAAAATGATGAACGAAATCAACATCGGGATCCAGATGAGCAGGCGGGATACAGAAAAGCCGTTCACGAATGTATCCAGCACGGCCTTGAAATCGCCCGAGAGCAGCATTTCCCAAGTGAGGCCCTTGGCCCAGAAGGGAGCGACCATCCAGCCATTCTCGCGCTGCCAGTTCACGATGTCGGGCATGTTCAAGGTGCCGCAGAGCATGAAAACCGGGATCACTGAAAGCCCGAGTGCCAGTTCGTAGGAAATCATCTGCGAAGTGGAGCGGATACCGCCAAGGAAGGGATATTTCGAGTTTGAGGCCCAACCCGCGAGCACGATGCCGTAAACGCCGAGCGAGGAAACGGCGAAGACATAAAGCACGCCGATATTGATGTCCGCAATCACCATCGGAACTCCAAAAAGCGAGCTTCCAAAGGGCAAGACCGCCAACACCAGAATCGCAGGCACCATCGCGAGCTTCGGCGCGATGTAGTAGTAAAATTTGTTCACCTCGTGCGGGATGAAATTTTCCTTCAAGAGAAGCTTCAGCGCATCGGCGATCGGTTGGCCAAGACCGAGAATCCGGATTTTCGTGAGCGGAATGCCGGTGCGATTCGGCCCGACGCGGTCCTGGATCCACGCGCAGATTTTACGCTCGGCGTAAACCGTATAGGAAACCAAACCCAGAATCAGGCCAAGAAGGCCAAGCGTTTTCGCCAGAGAGGTCCACACAAGGAACGGCTCGGGCTGCATGAGAAAATTCAGAATCTCCATATATAACAGGGCTTCGGTTTACCCCGATGAGCGCCGCCTGTCGAGCGGCAAGGCGAAAAAGTCGCGCGTCTGCCGACTTGTTTTTTCCGTCGAAATAAAGAGCATCGCCGCCCAACGACGCATGGCTTCATCTGATTTTTCCATCACCAACGAGCAACGCAAAAGAATCGATGCCGCCGTGCTAACCTTCAGCGCCAAGGACATCAAAAAAGGCCAAGCCCTCTTCAGGCGGGGAGATGTGAGCGATTTATCGTGGGACGATGCTGGCGAAAAAATTTCAGCCCAAGTCCATGGCGGCTCGATATACTCGGTCGAAGTCTCTTTTCAGAAGCAACCCCTCCTCCTAAATTGCAACTGCCCGGTGCGTGGACTCTGCAAGCACCTTGCCGCCACATTATTGAAGGCACTGGAAAAACCTCTCGCCGATCGGGCGCTGGCTACAGGCCCTGACACCATCCACGCGGCCATTGCCAAAAAACTCCCGGCCAATTTGCCCCGGGCAGTTCAGCGTTTTTTAAAAGATGCTGAGGTGTGGTGGACGAAAAAATTATCCCAGATCAATCTCAGTGACCTCAAAAACGCCGTCGGAGAACCGTGTTTCTGGCGCTTGGGCGATATTGAGATTTTTCCTGGGGAGAATCCCCCGGCCAACGCCGCAGAATATTTTGCCTATCTGGCCGCCGCCTGTAAATCGCACCAAATCGAGGTTCCTGAACTGCTTTCGGAAGCTGTTGATGCTGCCGTATGGGCGCGGCTGGAAGAAGGCTGGAGGCGTGCTAGAGAGGTAAAGAAATGGAAGACGACCTTCGACAAATGGGACGATTCGGATGGAAGCGCCCTCCCGCCGGATGTGGAATTCCGCCTCATGCTCCTGCCCGGCTCGGCGGTCATTCAAGCGCGAGAGTCCGGCAGTTCGGAATTTGGCAAAACCTCGATGAAATTCGTCAGCCAATTCATCGAGAAATCCTATCAATCGCGTAATGCCCCCCTGCTTGGCCTCGGGTCCAATCTGGTTCTACAGGCGGGAAAGGATGACTACGGAACCATCTCGAACCTCGAAATTCGTGGAATGCGTCCCAGTCTTTCCAAAAGCCTCACCCAACTCGGCACCAGCAAGGATTTCTTCAATAGACATGTCGTGGGGGAAGACGGCCAGCCGATCCGGTTTTTCGACCAGCCACTGCGTTGGCAAATCAAAACACCGGAAGGCCCGGCAGATGATTACCAACTCCTGCTTCTGGATGAGGACGGCAAGATGCCACCTCCCCCTATCGCGATTCTTTCCGGCAGACCGCTCCAGTATGTGACAAGCCGTGCGGTTTACCCCAGTCCCGTTTGGCCTTTTGGAGAGGAAAGCCCGCAGTGGCCGATCGTCATTCCATCGCAAGCCATGGAGTCCCGTCAGGGCATGGGTGCACTTGCCACGCTGGGCATTCCCGTGCCCTCGCACATGGAGAAAAAAGTTCAGCGCATCGCGGCCACCGTGAATATCCAGTGCAGGATTTATCGCTACCACGGAGGCACAGCGGATTTTTTCCAACTCAATGCCCAGACGGATTTCCAAGGCTACGAAAAACCTTTGGTCTGGAGCGGAACGAACTGGTGGG
>JAPLTI010000043.1 GCA_026398285.1 Verrucomicrobiota bacterium | reverse complement strand
GAGAGGATGATTCCTGATGGCTTCAGCTTCGCAATGGCAGCGGCCTTGGTGTGATAGGGAACAATCTCGGAGTAAACTTGGCACTCCCGCACGCGGCGGGCGATGACCTGAGTGTATTGTGAACCGAAATCCAGAATGAGGATTTTATCCCCGGCGGGTTGTTGCGGCATGGCTTGGGCTTATCTGTAGTCTGGGCCGAAGTCGTCGGACAGTGTGTGGTTCGGGACGATCTTTCCACGCCCTTGGATTCCCTCTTGAAACTGCTCGCCTACATCCTCGGCGGACTGCTCAGAAACCGCGCAACCGCCTAGTAGAAGCAAAATTTGTAATGACAAAATAAAGAACACGCCTTTCATAGGACACGCACGCTATTCATTCCTCCCAACCATGGCAAACATGATTCCTCCAGAGTTGTTGCTGGATTTTTATCGCAAGGGAATTTTCCCAATGGCGGTGGATGGTGAGACGCGTTTGTTCTCACCGAATCCCAGGGGGATTATTCCTCTGGACGAGTTTCGGATTCCCCATGGCACTCGCAAGACGCTCAAGGATCCGGTCTGGGAGCTGCGCTTGGATACCGCTTTTGACCAAGTCATGCTCGGATGTGCCGAGCGTGAGGAAACCTGGATTGATGAGGGGATTTTTCAAAGCTACACAGCCCTTCATAATCTCGGCCATGCACACTCTGTTGAGATTTGGCGTGATGGACAGTTGGCCGGCGGGCTCTACGGGGTCCAAATCGGTGGGGCTTTTTTTGGCGAGTCCATGTTTCACCGCGTGCCAGGAGCGTCGAAGGTTGCCATCTGCTACCTTGTCGAAATGATGCGCAAGGGCGGATTCCTGCTGCTCGATACGCAGTGGGTGACTCCGCACTTGGAGAAATTCGGCGCACGGGAAATTCCTCGAGCGGATTATTTGGTGATGTTGAACGACGCGGTAAAAAAAGATGCCTTGCTCTCATGCTGAGCCGTAGAACGCGGGTAGGGGACGCTCGGAGGGGTTTGCGAGTGATTCTTCGTAGGCTTTCCCGCACCAAGGCTGAAAAAAATCAACGCGACGATTGTCAATCTCACCATTCTCCGTTATCAACACTCTTTCGCTTATGGATGGGTGGCAGAGTGGTCGATTGCGCACGCCTGGAAAGCGTGTATACCGAAAGGTATCGGGGGTTCGAATCCCCCCCCATCCGCCAGCGTAGTGTTTATGCGGTTCCCCGAGTTTTTAGGTGTCAAAAAATGGAGAAGTGGGAAAGAAAGTGTGATATTTCCCCGCAGCTTCAGTCTCTTTTCAGAGATGTTCCTGATGGATTTTAAAAACGTCCTCTTCTTCTTTGATATCTTCTTTCGCTCCACGAATTTTTTTGCTGGGGCAGTCGCTGAGGTAGGTCTCAAATCAGGCTAAGTGAGACATCAATCTCAGGTGACAAAATATGACAAAGTCGTGTCCTCAAAATGGTCGCTTGTTGCCGCCTCCGAAAAAAACACAAAAGCCCGCAGAGCTAAGTTTCATGCGGTTCACTGGGGAAAGAGCCACTCAAAAAAGTGGCTCCTGAGGTAGGACTCGAACCTACGACCAATCGGTTAACAGCCGACCGCTCTACCACTGAGCTACTCAGGATCGAAAAGGGACGCAAAGTAAACCGTGGGTGAGTTCTTTTGACAAGGGGAAAATCTGAAAAAGTTGGAGTCTCACTTCACCAGTGAGGTCCCCCATGCGATGGCGAGTGCAAAGCCGATGCAGTAGGGGATGACTCCCAGAGAGAGGCTGAGAAATGTTTTCAGCGGACGCTCACCCACGGCGAGGGCGAGGATGCATCCGGTCTGGGGACCGATGGTCAGCGGTGCGAGCAGTCCGAGTCCGATGAGACCGAAGCGGGACCAGACTTTCCAAATCCACTTCTCGGCCGAGCGTGAATGCTGCCGTGAGGCCTCCCATGTAAACCATCATTTGTCTCAACCCTCGACCTTGGGCGGCATGGTTTCAAGTAGGGTGGAGAGCTCGGATGGTCTTGTGAAAAGGTAATCAGGCGCGGCTTCGGTTAGTGCCGGGGTGCTGTTGTAGCCCCACGTTACAGCGGCGATGTGCACGCCGGTTTCCTGGGCGGCATCGATGTCGCGGAGTTCGTCGCCGACGAAAAAAATCTCACGCGGCTTGAGTTGAAATTCCCGCATGAGGCGGCGAAGCACGCTGGCTTTGCCTAGGAGCTTGGAGGAACTTTTTACGAAATCGAAAACCTCGAGATCGTGGTTTTTTAAAAAGGCCCTTACATTCGCTTCGGAGTTCGATGTGAGGATGCCCAGCCGAAATCCCATGGCGTGGAGTTTTCGAATAAGTTCAGACATCTCCGGGAGTGGAACGATCGAGTCGATGCGTTTGCCGATCTCCTCGGTGCCGCGCTTGGAAATGTGCGGCAACTTCATGCGGGGAATGCCCAGATGTTTCATGAGACCACGCGTGGAGAGGTCGCGGGCGAGGGAGACTTCCTCGGGGGGGAGTGGACGGAAGCGAAACTCGGCGGCGAGAATGTTTAGAATCTCGATTCCAGCTGAAAAAGTATCCGCGAGCGTGCCGTCGAAATCGAACAGCACATAGCGCGGGGGATTTTGCAGAGGCCCAGCGGGACCAACGCGGCGGCGTCCGCCCCTCAGGACGAAACGCGCCAACCGTCTGACCCGTGAGCGTTTTTTCATGCTGTCGCTTCTTCAGGAAGCACCATGGTGCCTTTGAATTTCGCCTCCTCGGGTTCGAGGCCGAAGTTGGCATCAACGAGTTTTTGGATGCGGCTGACCTCTTCGTCGCTCAGCGGGACCTGATCAGGGGCCGAAGAGAATTCGGCGATCTGCTCCTCGTCGTAGATATTCGGTAGCACGCTGGCGGTGCGCTGGTCGCGGAGGAGCCATTGGATAGCGGCTTGTCCGAGAGTGCGTCCGTCGTGCTCGAGGAAGCGGAGTTGCTCGACCTTGTGCACGCCATTGATGAGCCAAGCGCGCGGACGGTGGCGGCGGTGGTCGTTCTCAGCGAAAACCGTGTCCTCTGTGTATTTGCCCTCAAGCATTCCAGAAGAGTGGGGGACTCGGATAAGGAACATCGTATTAGTCCCTGCGGCCTCAGCGGCATTTTGGATTGCGCGTCCGGGCTCTTGCTCGAGGAGATTGTAAATATGCTGAACGACGGCCGGCTTGCGGCGGCGAATGGCCAGCACGCCTTCAGCCATCCAACCGATGGCAGGCCCAAGGGCCACGCCATAGAAACCGATTTTTCCTTCGGTGCGGAGGTCTTCCATCGTTGCCCAGATTGCATCGTCATCGACCTGCTCCATGCGAATGTTGTGGAGTTGCATGATATCGATGCGCTCGGCACCGAGGCGCTTGAGAGCAGCCTCCGTGGCCGTCCGCAGGTTGGCGGGCGAGAAGTCCTGGGGAATCTCTCGCTGTCCGCGGCGTCCATCGCCATGGTTTACAAAATCGTAGCCAATCTTGGTGGCGATCACGATGTCATTGAGTCGCCCTGCGAAGGCTTTTGCGATGAGGTCCTCGCTGCGGCCGTTGCCGTAGGTGTCGGCGGCATCAAAGAGGGTGACGCCTTTGTCGCGTGCCGAGTGCATAAGGCGCACGGCCTGCTCGTCCGTGTAGTCGCCCCACCATCCGGTCGAGAGAGTCCAGAGACCAAAACCCACCTCGCTGACCTTGAGGTCCGAGCCGCAGAATTGACGATATTTCATACGGTTTGAAATGTAGTTAACCGGTGGCGTAATGGCGAATCTTTCGTTTGAGGCTGAACCGCTACGAGAGAATCTGCTTTTCGTCGGCAGATCGGCGGTTAGATTTTCACGCCTTATGCAAACAACCCTGATTCTTCTGAAACCCGACTGCATCACTGGGCACAAGGCCGGCGAGGTCTTGAAGCGCTTTGAGGACGCCGGCTTCCAGATTCGCGGATGCAAAATGTTCCGTGCCGATGCGAGCCTCCTGCGCGAGCACTATGCTCACATCGCCACGAAGCCATTCTTCCCCGAAGTGGAAGCCTTCATGGGTGCCACACCTCTTATTGCTGTCGCTCTGGCTGCTGACAACGCCGTGGACCGTGTGCGTGAGCTTCTCGGGCCTACCGACTCCACAAAGGCCGCCAAGGGCACGATCCGTGGCGACTTTGGAACGACCATGATGAAAAACATCGCCCATGCCTCGGACAGTGCTGAAAGCGCGGCTGTCGAACTGAAGCGTTTCTTCAAGGACAGTGAGCTTTTCGACTATTCGATGACCCTCTCGGTCTGAGAAAACTGCCGTAACAGATTCTGCAAAATGCCAGCGTGCGAGCGCTGGCATTTTT
This sequence comes from Verrucomicrobiota bacterium, assembly GCA_026398285.1. Lineage (GTDB taxonomy): Bacteria > Verrucomicrobiota > Verrucomicrobiia > Chthoniobacterales > Terrimicrobiaceae > UBA967. The sequence continues at coordinate 1,117 of JAPLTI010000043.1, read as the reverse complement.
TGTGTCTTAATTTTTCCTCGGAACGACAGAAAACTCCTGCCGCAGCTTGGCGATGTGACCCGCAGGGAGGTGTCCCCGCCATTGGCTGCCGGGGTAGATCACGCTGTTCCGCCCGACGAGTGACCCTGGGCTGAGAACGCTGTTGCAACCGATCTCGGCATGGTCGCCGATGAGGGCGCCGAATTTGCGAAGGCCGGTGGAGACCGGGCCCTCGGCTGTGTGGATGGTCACAGGCGCCTTGTCGAGGCGCACATTCGAGAGAATGACGCCTGCCCCGAGGTGGGCCTCGTAGCCGAGGATCGAGTCGCCGACATAATTGAAGTGCGGAATCTGGGCCTTGTCGAAGACGAGGCAGTTTTTAAATTCCGAGGAATTCCCGGCCACAACTCCGTCGCCGAGGATCACATTTTCGCGGATGTAACACCCATTCCGAATCTCACAGTTCTCGCCGATCCAAGCAGGACCTTTGATCATGGCACCTTGTTCGATCACTGTCCCTTTGCCGACAAAAACCGCGCCGCTCACGAACGGCTTGCCGATGAGGCGGCCATGGAGACCGGGTTTCATGCGGAACTGGAGATAAGTCGCGATCTTCGGCAGAACATCCCAGATATGCTCGGTGTTCTCGAAAAGGGCCTGGTGTTCGCAGTGGCTGAGATCAAAAAATTCGTCGATGGAAAACATGGTGTGTTGGATTTTGTGACAGAATGAAACTGACTGTGCGGGCTAAAAAATGAAACCTCTGTGCTCTCTGTGTCCTCTGTGGTCAATCATTCTCAGACCCCTCCACGCGGTGCCGGTGTGAGTTTTTGGCCTTCCTTGGTGTCCTTCACGATCCATCCTGCTGCGAGGATCTCTTCGCGGAGTGTGTCGCTGAGCTTCCATTCCTTCGCGGCGCGGGCCTCGGCGCGGCGGGTGAGGAGTTCGCCAACGGCGGCGGGAACTGCCCCAGCTTCGGCATCAAAGCTCAGCACTGAATTTACACCTTCGAGCCATTTCAAAAGGCTCATGGCCTCACTTGGTGTAAGGGTGCCTTCGTCCATTCGGCGGTTTGTCGTGCGGATCATGTCAAAAATCACGGCCAAGGCGGCCGAGATGTTTAGGTCGTCATCCAACG
>JAPLTI010000099.1 GCA_026398285.1 Verrucomicrobiota bacterium | reverse complement strand
AAAACCGCTGACTGATCATTAGCGAGGCGTGTTCGGCAAGTCACTCCGACACGAACAGGGAACCGGCAGCCAAACAGAATGGCAAAACAAGATTGACGTATTGATCACTTTAATTGCATATGATCACTTTCGCTCACTCCTGACCTATGAAAACCTACCGCCTCAATCGCCTCTTCAACTCCAAATCCGGCCGCTGTTTTGATGTCGCCATCGACCACGGCTTTTTCAACCAACCCGGCTTTCTGACTGGCATCGAGGACATGGCAAAGGCAGTGGAAACCGTCGTGAAAGCCGCTCCGGATGCGGTTCAGCTCACGACCGGCCAGGCGCGGCATTTGCAAAAAATCCCCGGTCGTCAGAAGCCTTCATTGGTTCTCCGCACGGATGTGGCCAATGTCTATGGCCGCGAGTTGCCCGTCGAAGCGCTGAGCGCGATGATCAAGGAACCGAGCCTTCAGGCCGTTCGACTCGATGCCGCCTGCATGTGCGTGAATCTCTTCCAGATTCCTGGAGCGCCGGGAGTCACCAATCAGTGCATTGAAAACATCTGCGCTCTCAAGCTCGAGAGCGACCACTATGGCATGCCCATGATGGTCGAACCGCTCGTCTTCCGCCCGAACAGCGAGGCGGGCGGCTACATGGTGGATGGCGATCTCGTCAAAATCCAACACCTCGTCCGTCAGGCGGTGGAACTCGGCGCGGATGTCATCAAGGCCGATCCAACCGACGATGTTTCGATTTACCACAAAGTCGTCGAAGCGGCCGGCGGCATTCCTGTCCTGGTTCGCGGAGGCGGCAAAGCGCCGGATGCGGAGATTTTGGCCCGCACCGAAGCGCTCATGCTGCAGGGCGTTTCCGGCATCGTGTATGGCCGCAATGTGGTTCAACACCAGAACCCTGCCGGCATGGTGGCCGCGCTCATGGCTATCGTTCACGACGGGGCAACAGCAACCGAAGCCGCAAAATTTCTTAAGTAAAAATGAGCCACACGACTCGCATTGGAATCATTGGCGGCGGTCTCATGGGCCGCGAGGTGGCCAGCGCCCTCTCACGCTGGTTTGTTTTGGAAAATTTTCCTGTCCACGCGGAACTCACCGCCGTCTGCGATCTGGCGGAGAAACAACGCGAGTGGTTCCGACGGATTCCTTCCGTTAAGCTTCTCACCGCCGACTATCACGAACTTCTGGCCAGCCCGGATGTCGATGTCGTCTATGTCGCCGTGCCACACAATATGCACGAGACGATTTATCTCGATGTGCTTAAAGCGGGAAAGGACCTACTCGCCGAGAAGCCTTTTGGTATCGACCTGAAAGCCGCCCGTGCGATTGCGGATGCAGCGAAATCGAGCGGTCGTTTTGTGCGTTGCAGCTCGGAGTTTCCCTTCCTGCCAGGCGCGCAGCGGGCTTATCAAATCGCCCGCGAAGGTAAGCTGGGAAAGATTTTGGAAATCCACTCAGGATTCCACCACAGCAGCGACCTCGATCCCACCAAGCCCGCCAACTGGAAGCGCCAGGTCAAAACCTGCGGCGCGATCGGAGTGATGGGCGACCTCGGCATGCACGCCGTTCATGTGCCATTCCGCCTCGGTTGGAATCCCAAGCGCGTCTATGCGCAGCTGCAAAAAATCTACCACGAGCGCCCGGATGGCAAAGGCGGCATGGCCACCTGCGACACATGGGACAACGCGATGCTGCACACCGAAGTGGAGATTGCCGACAGCGAAGTCCCTGTCCGCTTCGAAATGAAACGCCTCGCCCCGAGCGAGACGAACACATGGTTCATTGAAATCCTAGGCACCGACGGTGGCGTGAAATTCAGCACCAAGGAGCCTAAGACGCTCTGGACCTTCCAGCGCGGCAAGGAACAACTCTGGCAAAAGACCGACCTCGGTTTCAACGGCCCATTCCCGACCATCACTGGCGGCATCTTCGAGCCCGGCTTCCCGGATTGCTTCCTGCAAATGTGGGCGGCTTACATCGCCGAACGCGCAGGAAAATTAGATGGTCGCTTCGGGTGCGTGACTCCCGAGGAAGCGGTTCGCAGCCACGAACTCTTTGAGGCCGCGCTTAAATCCCAGGAAACCAAAAGCTCCGTTACTCTCTAAATCCCCCACCCCTGTGAAAACAGCACTCATTCACGGCCAACCATCGTGGGAGTTTTCCTCCGACACCGTGAGTGTGGCCGTTACGCGGCTGGGAGGTCACTTGGCTCCGGTCACCTTTCGATGTGGTGCAAAGGAGTTCTCGCCATTTTCCGTGGCCCCATGGGCAGATGAAGAGATTGATGCTGACACGCCTTCGATCTTGAAGGCTCTGCGCGGAGATTTTTTCTGCTCCCCATTCGGTGCGGATGAGAAACCCTACCGAGGCGAGTCGCACCAATCCCATGGTGAAACGGCTAATGCCAACTGGCACTTCGAATCGCTGAAGCGCAGCGACGCTGGCGTTGACCTGCACCTCTCGCTCGAAACCAAAGTGCGCACCGGACATGTGGACAAATTCCTGAGCCTCAAAAATGGCGAGACGGCAATCTACTCCCGGCATGTGCTCATCGGCATGAAGGGGAATATGACTTGGGGCCACCATGCGACGCTAAAATTTCCTGATGAGGAGGGCAGCGGCCGCATCAGCACCAGTCGCATGGCGAGAGGATGGACATTTCCCGGGACATTCGAAGAGCCCGCACGTGGAGGTTATAATTGCCTGAAACCCTCCGCCACCTTCAAGCGCTTGGATCGCGTCCCGCTCGCGCAGGGCGGTTACACCGACCTCAGCAGATATCCGGCCCGCAGTGGATTCGAAGACATCGTTCAGATAGTCCATCAAGACCGACCAGATTTTGCATGGACCGCTGCCGCCTTTCCAAAGGAGGGCTATGTGTGGTTCTCGCTCAAGGATCCCCGCGTGCTGCAGAGCACGGTGTTTTGGATATCGAATGGGGGGCGTCACTACGCGCCATGGAACGGCCGCCATGTGAATGTCATGGGCCTCGAGGATGTGACATCCTATTTTTTTCTCGGCATCTCACCCGCCGAAAAGCCAAATCCCATTAGCCGCGAGGGATTCAAAACCTTTACAAAACTCGACCCCAAAAAACCGACCGTCATCAACTACATCATGGCCGTCGCTGCGATCCCGCGTGATTTTGAGCGGGTCAAAAAGATCATTCCCGACGCGCATGGAGTCACCCTTGTTTCCCCAGCAGGACATCGCATTCCTGTAAAACTCGATTTAACCTTCCTCTACAAAAACTCCCTATGAAACGCAGTGAAATCAACGCCCTCATCCGCTCCGCTCAATCCTGTTTTGCAGCCCACGAATGGGCCCTCCCGCCGCGCCCGCGCTGGGATGTGACCGATTTTGGTCTGGCTGATTGGCGGAATTTCGGACTCGTTCTGGTGAACCTCGCGGAGGAGCCGGAATACTGTGAAAAGCTCATGTATGCGCAGCAAGGCATGACCACACCGGCTCACTGCCACCGCAAAAAAAAGGAGGACATCATCTGCCGCTGGGGGCGCCTTGCGGTTCAGGTCTGGGCAGGCGTTCCCGATGAGAGCGGGGAGCGGGAATTCTCCATGCCGATCGACCACGAACCAGTGATGGTCAAATCAGGCCAGATCATCGAGCTGCCTGCGGGCTCCCGCGTGACGCTTGTGCCGGGTGTTTACCATGCCTTTTATCCCCTCAGCGACGAGTGCATCAT
>JAPLTI010000065.1 GCA_026398285.1 Verrucomicrobiota bacterium | reverse complement strand
ACCGAATTTTCCCTTCTCCTCCTTCGGAAGCGGCCGCAGCAAGAGCAACTCGACCTCCGCCGGAAGGCGCGGCAGGAAATCATCCACCGACAGACGCTCCAGGCCAGTCCGGGGATTGGCGAGAACGACGCCTTTGGCCCCGGTTTGAAAAAGCACCGAGACGGTGCCGTCGAGCATGAGCAGTGCCGGAGTCTCAACGCGCCCCAGATTCGCAGACGGAAGCTTGACGAGCTGAGCGGCGAATCCTGACATGCTGGCAATGTTGCCGCATGTGTGCAGCGAAGGTTTGCGGTCGGCAGGAACCTCGTTCGACAAAACACGACGCGCGGCCTCCTTTGGAAATTCCTTCTCAAAAAATTTCGCCAACATCCCGAAGCAGGCGATGACCTCCTCCAGTGGTCCGTTCTGCGTGGTGAGAACGGGATAATCGATGAGCGGGTCCAGCAAGGACTCGGCCGGCGGCAACGCAGGCGGTGCAGGAATTCCAGCCTCTTTGGGAACATCTGGAATCTCGCTGCGCTCCAGAACACCGGTGGGAATGCCGATACGACGAAGCGGCCCGTCGGCAGGCGTCCACCGCGTTCCGCGTCCATCACCCTCCGCAATCCAAAAGGTGAAGCCGTCGCGGACATCCGCGTTTCCAGTCTCCAGCAGAGCCTCTGGCAGAGCCGCTCGAACCAAGTCCGGGACCTTTGATATATCCAAGGCGCACCGCGTGAAATCCATCGACAGAAGGTTGAACAACTCGGCGGGGGTGACAGCTGCTTCTAGGCTTTTTTGGAGTTCTGGAGCCTCGCCGAGAAGCTCGCGGAAGCGGGCTGTCTCGACCATCAAGCACACGCAATCCACCGCTGCGGTGGCGGCCTCAACAGGGACGCCGGAGTTGAAAGTAGCCAGACCGGCAATTCCACCAGGCCCGAGCGTTTGGAGCAGCTCGGGATGAGGGTCTCCCGCCCGAACGCCCAACAAGCGAACGCGTCCCTCGAGGACAATAAAGACATGCCCGCTCAATTTTGCGGGAGTGATCAGCACCTGCCCGATCGTGGCGCGGGCGAGCCGGCCTGCTGCACCAAGGCGCGCGAGCCACTCGCGGGGCGCCTTGGAGAGGGGACCCTTCCCTGCGGCAATGCGGTCGGCTACTTGGCCGGCTGTGGTATCAAGCGGTTGGTCGGCCATGGGTGCGTTCCTCCAGCCATTGATGGCAGAGCTCCTCGATCATTTGGGATTTCATTTGTTCATCGAATTCGGCAGGCAAATGGTGGTCCACCCTCGCCACAAGAAACCACTCCGCGACGGCAAAGGGCTTCAGCAACTCTCGGGCGCGCGCAGGCTTCAGCACGCCTGCCAATGCGGGATGCATGGCTCCGAGTGCGACGGGACCGACGATGCCGGCCGTGTAAACCTCATTCCCACTCGCATAGGTGGGCGCGAGATCGGCAAAGGTGGCCTCCCCCTCTTTGATACGGAACCACAGCTCGCGGGCCAACCCGGCCTCTTTGACACGGAGCAACGAATAAACAACGCGATCCAACGCAGGCTTGCGGCGCTCGAAGTGTTCCTCAGCCTGTTGCTCAAAGAGGTTTTTTTTCCAGAGCGCAATCCTGCACTCGCGTTCGATAGACGATTTCAAGCGCTCCGGTGGACAGCCAATGTAATCCTGCGGCACAGGGAGCGAGGTCACTGGATCAACTTGGAATTTTTTGCAAAATCCCTGCCAGGCGGACTCAACCTCGCTGGGTTCGGGAGCAAAACCCGCACTCGCCTCGTCTAGCAGGCGCGCTCGCAGGAGGGCCTTCCAAAGTCTGTAAGAGCCAAGCTCCGCCGCATCGATCGTTGTTCCGTCCGTTCTGTCCATGTCTTCTTTCAAAGTAAGGTGGTCACACTATGCCTTGTTCAAGGGGTCTTCAATGCCTCGCCGAGGTAGCGGTTGTGCAGATGCTGGAGTTCAAGAAAACCTGCATGGGGCGCAGCGGGTTTGTGAATACGAAATTTTTGCATGATGCCCAGCGAGGCAGCACTCTCGAGCGGACCGGCAAAGCTGCAGTCGCCATCGCCGAAGGTCGGCGACTCCGCCCAACGCGCCATTTGCGCGGCGCTCAGAAAAAAACAGCCCGAGTGCGGATTCGACCACCGCTCGAAGGAAATTTCCTGCCCGAGAAATTCGGCGTTCAACAACCGCCGGTCATTGACATCCTGCCACCGCGCGGTGAAATCCGGCCGCACAGGTCCATCGATGTAGAGTTTGTGTAGGGCTTCCTTTGACGAGATTTCATATCGATGCGGCAGCAACAAAACCTCCTCGCCGAAAGTGCGAGTGAACCACTCCAGCTTCCTCAGAAAAAACGGATCCTGAATGAGCAAGTCATCCTCGAGATAGAAGTAGAAATCGTATTTCCCCAGATGTGCCTTGAGCACCTGCTGACACGCAAAACCGATCATCATGGGATCAGACTTCACCGGTTGATGATGAAACATGCCGCTGGGGACCGAGAGGCTGTTGATCAAATGCGAGTCGCCGACCGTGCAAACAGCGATATCCAGCGCATCCGCCGCCTGATTGTTTACCTTCAAAAGCCGCCCATTCCCGCGACCCGGCACGGGTTCATGCAGGCAATACAAAAAAGCCTGACGCGGCCCTAGACTCTCATGCAGTCCAGCGATACTCCGCGAAAGCGCTTCCGCCCGCCGCGTGCTTTCCGAGCCGGTGGACCCATAAGCTCCCCCACCCTTCGGATTGTGAAAATGCGGAATGGTGACGAGGACTTTCATGCGGATTTTGACAGAATCATGGATGACAGAATCATTTTTTAAGGGTCCTCAAACTAACCTGTCGATGATTCAAGTTAATCCAGTGGAGGCAATGGAGGTTTGAGTGAGAAAGGAGACGAATCAAGTGTATTGAATAGCTTTCCGTGTGGTCACGAACTGTCGAGAGATGCCATGCGGTTTTGGGATTCAGAAGACACATTCGATGAGATCCGAGAACTCCACCGGCGGAGTGAATCTCGACCTCTTTTAAACCAAGGGAGTCTTTCTCCATGAGTTTAAGCAATGCCTCTCGGTAGAGGGAGACTTCAAGGAACAGTCCAAGGTCCCGAAGCAAATCCAGCAATTTGGTTTTTAAAAGCGCATCCTCAGGGCATATTTCAAACCATCCTCTGTCGTCGACGATGAGAGAAACTCTCTCTGCATGACCCAGCGTTGTGGAGACAAACCGAGACTCGAGCGATGGAGGTCGAAAGTTGAGAAGCTTCCCATGCCTCAAGCCAAGCAGAAGCAAATAATTGAGCAACTGGTTGTGATGAGCTCCCGTTAGTGCCTCAACCGCCTTGAATTCATAAGGCACGGAATTTTCTACAACAAAATCCACATAGTAGGTTTTGGAGAATTCTTTGTGTGAAACGGTAATTGGCACCTCTAACCGGGTCGCCAAACCCATGCTGGAACATTTCTTTGCCAATTCTCCTTGATAAATCTGTTCATCAAAAAAGCGGCCAAGTGAGTTGTGCGCTTCAAAGGCACATCCCGTCACCGTCCGATCAATCTCATGAAAACGATCCTGCTCGATTGCAACAGCAGGTAAATCGCACAACACTGGCATCAATTACCCCTCCAGCCCAATGATTCTGTCATCCATGATTCTGTCCTCTACCTTCGGGCATTCATCAGACCGGACAGCCAGGTGAGTTTTTGCCGCAGGCAGGATGTCATGTCGTATTTTGCAACAACAGTCTGGCGAGCTTTTTCCCGCATCTGGCCAAACTCGCTCGGCTTCGCCAGCACGCGGTCGAGGGCGGCGGCAAGTTGGTCCGGCTTGAAAAAGTCCACCATGAGACCGTTGATGCCATCCGTGATCACCTCCTGCACCGGTGGCGTATTGGATCCAACCACCAGCGCGCCGCAGGACATCGCCTCCAGCATGGACCAGGAAAGCACAAAGGGCCGAGTGAGGTAGATGTGCGCTTTGGTGCATTGGAGGAGCTTTACATATTCCCCGTAGGGCAGCGACCCCACAAAATGCGTGCGCGCTGGATCGAGCGGAAATTTTTCCATGTAGAGGTCTTTCCATGTCTTCCCGTTCGGAGCCTGCTTTCCATAAGCGACGCGGTTATCACCTGCGATCACCACATGAGCATTCGGCCTGGCTTTCTGAAGCAGGTGCGCTGCCTCGATGAACTGCGGAAAGCCCCGATACGGCTCCATGCCGCGAGTTGCGTAGGTTACAATTTCATCAACCCCCGAGAGGTCGAGCTTGCCATTCGCGAGCACCAATTTTCCACCCGGATTCGGTTTGAAGAAATTCGTATCGATGCCCTCGTGCCCAATAATGAGATTCGAGCGCAAATGCACAGGAAACTGCTCGTATTGAAAACGCGTGGCGCACACCCCTCCATCGCAAGCTGCCAAGTCCGCCAGCAGCGTGGCGTTTTTCGTCCGAATCCTCGCCTCGTCGTCGGCATTGATCGGGTCTGCCGGATCAAAATCACAGTCCGTCCCGTGGGCATGGTAGAACCATTCGAAATTCAACCCCATCGGCGTGCGCGGAAAAGCATCCTTTAGAAACAAGGTCGGCCCCCACCCTGCATGACCAAAAATCAAATCCGGCACGAATCCTTGGTTTTTGGCCTCCATGCAAGCCATGTAAGCTGCCTGCCCATGCAAAATCGCCTGCTCATATCCCTTCAAATAATGATGCGTCTGGGGCGCTGGATCCCGCTTCGGCTTATAGATAATTTTTTTGACGCCTGCAATCTCGCCATTGTCGGTATTGGTCAGGAAGCGGACCTCATTGTTAGGATTCGCCGCCAGCACTTGGGCCACAGACCTAAGCTGCGATGGAAAGTTTGGATGGGTGAGAAGAAATCGCATGGAGAAAAAAAGAGACTTGATTATTCGAGTTTCGTTCAAAAGAAAGCCGAATCTTTAAAAAAGATTTTGAGCGATGTTTGTGCCAGAGCCGAGGATTTGGACAGAATCATGGATGGCAGAATCATTTTCTGAGGGGTTGTAGCGGCTGTCTATGTGACTGCCATTTTCTTGTAGCAGCTATGAGCGCCGGGGATTGGTTTCCAATTCGGCAGTCATAGAC
>JAPLTI010000346.1 GCA_026398285.1 Verrucomicrobiota bacterium | reverse complement strand
AACTTCTGAAATCCGGAATTCTCACGGAGGAAACCGCGCTGGAATTTGCCGACAATCCGCAGGACTTTGCCAGAAGCCTGCGCGGAATCAGCTCCGCATCTCAAGCCACACGACAATGAGCGATATCTCCGACTACGAACTTGTGGACCTCCTTGCCATGGTGGTCACTGCAGGCGCATCAGATGTCCACCTGAGCGTGGGAGCGCCGCCGATGATGCGATTGCACGGCGGACTCAAACCCATTGGCGATCACCACCTGACGCTCGATTCCGCCCGAGAGCTGGTTTCGGGAATCCTGAATGAGACGCAGAAGGCTCGCCTTGAAGAAAAATGGGAACTCGACTTCGCCATCCAAGTCGAAGGTCTTGGGCGCTTTCGCGGAAATGCACACTACAGCCGCGGCGCCCTGGAAGCCGCATTCCGACACATTCCGCACGCCATTCCCGAGTTGAGCAATCTCGGCCACCGCCATTCAATTCTCGAACTCTGCTCCCTCCAGCGCGGGCTCATTTTAATCACAGGCATCACTGGTTCCGGCAAAAGCACGACCATGGCATCGATGATCCAACACATCAGCCGACAGCGCAGCGGCGTCATCATTACCGTCGAAGATCCGATCGAGTATGTCTTCCAAAATGCCGCCTCTCTGGTGAAGCAGCGAGAAGTCGGGAGTGACACAAAATCTTTCGCCGAGGCCCTCAAACACGCCCTGCGTCAGGATCCGGATGTCATACTTGTTGGCGAAATGAGGGACCACGAAACCATCAGCTCAGCCATCACCGCCGCAGAGACGGGGCATTTGGTCATTGGAACGCTTCACACCATCGACGCCCCAAAAGCCGTTGACCGCATCGTCGACACCTTCCCCGCTGAGCAGCAACCGCAGGTCATCGCGCAGCTCGCAAATTCCCTCTCGGCGGTTGTATCGCAACGCCTGCTAGCAAAAGAAGACGGAACCGGCCGCGTGCTGGCGACGGAAATCCTCACAGGAAACACCGGCGTGCGAAGCTGCATCAGGGAACGCCGCTGGGAGCAACTGACCGGCCTCATCGAGATCGGTCGCAAGGACGGCATGCACTCGATCGACGACGATCTTGAGCAATTGTATCTGAACCGCGCGATTTCAAAGGAGGAAGCCATCGCCAATGCGAGAGATAGGAACCGCATGGAAAGCCTCCTCCGGGCAACCCAGAAAAGGAAGTCCGTGTTCGGATAACTCAAGCCCCTCTTTCGGCGGGCTTGCATCGTCAAAGTGAAGACGCGACTCTTGGCTATGCGCATTTTTTCGACACTCGTTTGTTTTCTCCTAGCCACCTCCGCATTTGCCCAGCAGGGCACCGAACCCAAGAAGCGACTTCTTTTCGCAAACGCCACGCCGAGTCCCTCACAGACTACAACAAACTCCGCAGAACCAACCGAGCTGCTCCAACAATTTTTCGAGGCCCTGAAGGCCGACAAGCTCGATGCGGCCTATGAGGGACTCGCAAAAAACACACTCATCGGATCCAAGGCAGAGAACCTCGAGCAACTCAAAAAGCGCACCCGCGAAGCCTTGGATAATTTCGGCCCTGTCAAAGGCTATGAAATCGTCGAGACGCTCGAGATCGGCAATGCGCTCTTCCGCCAGACCTGCCTCTCGCTGAATGAAGACCTGCCACTACGCTGGCGCTTCTATTTCTACCGCTCGGAAAACAAATGGAAAATCGTGGACCTGCGCGTGGATGACGGCATCGTCGAACTCTTCGAGGAAGTCGCGCGCAACCGCAGAAAGTAAGGCTGCCGCGCTCCGGCGGATGCCATTTTGAAAAGGCCGTTCCAGTTTTCCAAACGCATCCTCCGCCCTCTGGCGGCACTCTTCATCTTTCTTCTTCTGGCGGCATGCGGCGGCCTGTTCCTCCTCTCCCGCAACCTCGCACCGGTCGCGCGTTGGACGTTTGAAAAAAACCTGCCTGATTCAAAAATCGATGTGCAGGACGTCCAAATGACAGGACCCGGCGAGATCACGTTCACAAACTTTGTCATCAACGACACGCAGACCGGAAAGGAACTGGCACGACTGGAACGCGGCCGCATCGTTTTTTCGCTGGATGATCTCGCAGCGGGGCGCATCGGAGAAATAGACAACGAAAACCCTTTCGTGATGATTTCACCAGGATGGTCAGGCATACTTCCGCCCATCCCCGAAAACTCCGGGGGATCCGCCCTTCGCATCCGCCGCATCGATTGCGAATTCGGAGAGGCCGTCTATGAG
>JAPLTI010000301.1 GCA_026398285.1 Verrucomicrobiota bacterium | reverse complement strand
CCGAGGTCGATGTTGTAAGCGACCTTGGCGTTCAACTCGTTGGCGAAGTCTTGGCCGCCCGGAGGATAAACATAGTAGAATGTATATCCCAATCCAACAGAGAGGTCACCGAAGGTGTGGATATAATTGAGGTAGGCGTCGAACTCGCGATAACTCGCCGCGCTCAAGCCGAAGGCCTGCCATCCCCCGATGGTGAGGGTGTCGTTGTCGGAGATGTTCCAAGTGAAGTTGGCATCTGTCCACCACAGGCTATTGCCGTATCCACCATTGGTGCGCAGCGTGTTCACGCCACGGAACATGTAGAGGCTGTCATAGCCTGTGCTGAGAGCGGCGTTATACCAGGAGGATTCTTCCTCTTCGACCACGACAGTCTCCTTGAAGGTTTTTCCAGTTCCCGCGAAGAGCGGCGTGGCGGCAAAAGCCACCAGGCTCGTGAGAGCAACAATCGATTTATTCAGTTTCATTTTTGTTTAGTTGTTTGTTGTTTGTTTCTTTTCGCGGGAGTCGCCTTGTGGCTGTCCCGAGATAAACTGCCTGATACGGCGGTTAACTCCGCTCAAGCACTATCTGTGCCATGTCGTATCTCATTGAAAAAACAGGTCAAATCTTTTTTTTCGAAAATTTTTTGAACGGAAATGACCACTTGGCTGTCTCAAATTGACCTTATCTTTTCCAAGATGGCCGGATCATCACTCCGCGACAATCTGGATATCTTCGGGCTGGATCGTTGCGAAGATTTGATTTCCCTGATGGAAGCTTGTTCCCGCGTTGCCGTCATTGGCAAGGACCGCACCGAGTTGGAGACTTCCCTGAATGGTGAGGGTGATTTCATTCATAGCGCCTTTGAAGATTTCCATGGCGACTTGGCAGGGGAAGGAATTCATGCCGCCGGGATCGATGCGGTGCAGGCGGATTTTTTCTGGTCTTAGGGAGAGAAGGAGTTTTGAGGTGGGATGCGATTCCTGTTGGCGGACGAGCAACTCGAGGCCTCCCTGCAGGCAGCATCGCAGCATGCCGGAGTCGGAGTGGAGGATTTCGGCCTCGACGATATTTGTGTCGCCGATAAAGGATGCGACAAAGCGGGTGGCGGGCTTGTAGTAAATCTCGTTCACTGTCCCGATCTGCTCGACGCGACCGGCGTTGATCACGGCCACGCGGTCGCTCATGGTGAGGGCTTCCTCTTGATCGTGGGTCACATAAATGAAAGTGATGCCGAGTTTTTTCTGAAGCTGTTTAAGTTCCAGGCGCATCTGGGTTCGCAGCTTGGCGTCGAGGGCGCTGAGGGGTTCGTCGAGGAGGAGGACCTTGGGTTCGCAAATGATCGCGCGGGCCAAGGCGACGCGTTGGCGCTGGCCGCCGGATAGCTGCGCAGGCTTGCGGCCCACGAAATCGCCCAGCGCAGTCATCTGCACAACACGCTCGACGCGGCGTGTGATATCGGCCGAAGCGATGCGTTTCATGCGTAGCCCGAAGGCAATGTTTTCGTAAATCGTGAGATGGGGGAAGAGGGCGTAATTCTGAAAAACCTGATTCACATTGCGCCGGTAGGGTGGATCGAATGTGACATCCTTCCCGTCGATGAGGATCTGGCCCGAGGTCGGGGTTTCGAATCCGCTGATGAGTCTCAGGCAGGTGGTCTTGCCGCATCCTGACGGACCGAGAAATGTCATGAACTCGCCGGCCTTGATTGCAAAACTCGCGTCCTTCAGGGCCTCGTGTATTCCAAAGCGCTTGGTGACTTGGCGAAGTTCAACCATCGGAGTCTTAGAAAAAATCAATCGCCGCAGGCGGCGGTGCCTCAATGGCGGGTTGTTCCATGGGGGCGCTTTGCGAATTCACGGGCTCCGCGCGGCGGATTTCGACTTCGCCGGGCAGAATTGCAGCGGGCACGGCGGCATCGGGAGCAGGCGGTGGCGTATTGACCGGAACCGCCTTGGCGACGGGGATGTCCTCGTCATTTTCAGATTCCGCGCCGGGACGGACCGAGCGGTAGATGTCATTGAATCCGACCAATGGTGGCGAGGTCACGGCCACGGGGCGGATTTTTGTGAGATCGATGGCAGTAGCCGCGCGGGGCCAGTCGGCTTCGTCGAATTCCTTGGCGTAGGTGCGCACGCCGCCGCCGTGGATGTCGCACGGGATTGTGGGGGCTTGTTTTTCTGTGGCGAGTTCCTTGTAGGTGTTCGAGTCGGGTGAGGCCTCACCGGTGACAGGATCGGCCGGTTTGGCCGAGCAACGTGGTGTGGCAAGAAGTCCGGATGAGCGGCAAATCTCGACCTCCTTCAAACCCGAAGGCCTCTCAATCTCGCGTGGCGGGTAGCTCTTGGCGGCTGCATTCATGATCTGGCTCCAGATCGGCAGGGCGAGATCTTTGCCAAAGGCTCCGCGGTAGATTTTCGTGGGTTTGTCAAAGCCGACCCACACGCCGCAGGTTACGGTATTTGTATAGCCGAGGAAATAGGTGTCGGTGAATCCATAAGCCGTGCCGGATTTTCCAGCGACCGGGAAGTTGGCGAGGCCGAATTTTTTTTGTCCAAG
>JAPLTI010000001.1 GCA_026398285.1 Verrucomicrobiota bacterium | reverse complement strand
GGGCCGGGCCAATACAAGCGGGGCACGGCTATACCAGTGCTGGCCCGTGCGGCTGAGGCCAACCCCAAGGCCAAATTTCTCGTGTCCCTGTCTGTGGATAATTACCCCGAAATGGGATTTGCCGATCCGCAGCAGGCCCTCAGCGGGCCGGTTAGCGGTTTAATGAAAGTCTCGCCCGATGCACAGCCATCCGACGATGTGATCCGAAACGACGCTGGGCAGTCTCTGATTCGCACAGCTCATTTTCAGGATTTTCGTGATGGCCCACCGCAACCCGCCGGAGGGAAGCCCGAGCAGTATGGGATCTCCTACATGTCGGAACGATTTCGGAAAGAGGCGGTCGATGCTGTCCGCGAAGTCGTCCGCGAAGTGGAGGCCAGTCCGTATGCGGACCGAGTGGTTGGCTACTCGCTAAAGGGAGGGCAGGACGACCAACTTTATTCATGGTCGCCGCCAGATGGGGTGCTGGCCACCAATCCCTCCAGATGGGGAGACTACTCGCCCGTTGCGAGGGCTGCATTCCGAAAATGGGCGGCGGCTCGCTACGGAGGCGATGTGGCGAATCTCAATCGGGCTTGGGGCACCCAGTTGACATCCTTTGATGAAGTAGCGCCCCCACCTGCGGCCGAACTCTGCGGTGGAGCGGGTTTCCACAATCCCGTCAGCGAGCGGAGGTCTTATGACTTCAAGCGGTTTCTCGCCGAGGGACGCGCCGACTTTATCGAGGGACTTTGCCGCGCCGTGAAGGAGTCTGCCTCGCGGCCTGTGTTTGTGGCGGCGTGGGGCGTCGGAGATGGGGGGCACCGCCGCGACAATACCGTGGTTTCACGCCTGCTGCGGTCGCCGCACATCGACGCCTATTTCCATCAGCCTGGCTACGGGGTGCGAATCCCGCCCGCCGTGGGGGGTATTAACGCCCTGCTCGACTCCTACACGGTGAACGGGAAAATTTTTCTCGCCGACATCGACCATCGCCTCTGGACGGGGCGTCCGAAGGGGGCCACCACTGCCGGCCAAGGCGTCAGCTTCAACGACGAGAGCGTTGGCCGAGCGAAGGACATGGCCATGCAACGCGACATGTGGCGGCGCGAATTCGCTCGCCTCTGGGCGGCTGGGAACAATGGTGCCACGCTCATGAATTTCGGCCCCACGCAGGAATGGGACGATCCCGAGATGCGCGAGGAGATCGCGCGAATCAAAAAGTTCGGCGATGAGCGCGTTGCCAGCGCAGAGAAACCGCCGGAGAAAAGCTTTATCGCATCCGCCTGGGACAGCATCAAGCAGGCGCTAAACATCACTAAAAAAGCACCCAAACCACCTGTTCCAGAAGTTGCATTTGTCTTCGACGAGGAGGCGGTCGATTGGGCGCGCTCGGCTTTGCCGCAGTTCCACACGGGGGGAATGATTGAACAATGGAACGAGGCGCATGCCTCGGGCGTTCCGGTGCGCAATTACTACGCCGCCGATTTGCGCCAGGGGCTTGTGCCCTCCGCCAAACTCGTGGTGCTGCAAAACCTGCTGGACATCGACGAGGCGACAGGCGCGCGCATCAAGGCGCTGCGCGAAGCAGGCGCAACGATCGTCGTGCTCCAAGGCACCGGGCATGTTCAACTCCGCACCGGGCGCGAGGCTTTTGTGGATGATGTGCTCGGGTTGAAGTTGCGGCCTCTTGAAGCCGCGACCAGTGAGGCTCAGAAGGGACCACTTGATGCCGGGCATCCGCTGCTCGCCGGCGACAAGTGGAACAAGCCTGCACAAAATTGGAATGCCGAGCGCATCAAGGAAATCGCAGGTTTTTCGCTGGCCGTTGACGATCCCTCAGCCACAGTGCTGGCGCGTTATCCGGCCTCCGGCAAAGTTGCAGCGGCGGCGATCCGTCCTGCATCGGGCGGCCAAGTTATTTTCGTGGGGGCTTACAACCTCTCGCGAGAGGCAATCAGCCGTCTCGCTTCATCTGCAGGGGCTTGGCGTATGACTTCGCCCGGCAATGCCGTTGTCGCGGCGGATGATTTTGTCGTGGTGCAATCGACGGTTGGAGGGAAGGTGGAGTTGGATCTGCAGTCCCCGGCGGCCTTGAAGGAAATGCAGCCCGGAACGCTGGTATCGCCATCCTCCTCGGTGCACACTCTCGAACTCGAAAAAGACCGCGTCTATTTCCTGCAAACCGAGCGAGATAAATGATCTCCCGTTCTCCGAAGACTCCGCCGCTTTCTAGTTTTAAAAATCATCAAGAAATTTAGCAAAAACCCCAAACTTACCATGATCACCACGAAACCCAACATGAAAAAAGTTACATTGACCCTACTCGCGATTGCGATTCACACCATCTCCCAATCTCCAAATGCCCGCGCTGCTGAGACTCTGTTCGATTCCGCTAATGGAGAGCTGAGCCAAGGAGACCTGGACGGGCAAGGGCCATGGATAAAAGTTCAAGGTTGGGGAACGCCGTATGTGAAGGCGATTACCCCCCCGAGCCTTGTCATTACTTCGCTTCCAGAAGCCAGCGAAAAGCTGGTTGGGGCGAGGGCTGCCCTCAGCAAACCGGTCACGGGCGAAAAAAAGGTCGTGGTCAGTTTCAGCCTGTTCAGAGCATCGGGGGATTTCCTCCAAATCGGAGTAGGTGCGGAAAAAGGGGTGCCCGTAACGATCCAAGCCGCCGGGCTCGACATCGGCGTGCGAGATCGGGAATTCGGTGAATGGACCCCAGGGTTCCGTGCCGACGGGCAGAAGGTCGCCCCATACGGGGTTTGGCTTGATGTGCGGGCCGTCTTGGATCCGACATCAAATACCGTTTCGATCAAGGTCAAAAACGCCGGAGAGCCCGACAGCGCCTTTGTCGATCTCTATACAAGCGATAAGCATGACAAAACCGACTTCTCGGCTAGCGTTTCCACCTCATTGAAGGAGGCCGACAGTCTCCTTGTGCGGGTTCCCGGAAATAATAGCGTTCAGAACCCCAATGAGCCGATTAGCGCTATTCGTGATATCGTCGTGTCAGAAGAATAAACCGCTCTGCGAGAGCCTGCTCTTTAAAAATGCTTCATGCGAACCGAAGCACTGGCAAGTCCTGCGGAAGCACATCGCCCATGCATCAAAGGGCGCAGCGAGCCAGGCTTCCTGCGCGAAGAGGCGCGAAGAATGCAACCGACGACCCTTTCGTTTTCAAGGCGCGCGGCAGCGCATAAAACCTTGAAGGGTCAACCTCCGGCTTGACCCATTTGCGCGGCAACGCCGCCATTGCATTGAGAAGAAACGCCGCTGTGCGGCTGAAAAATGGGTCATGCGAGGACGATGAACCCTCCCAATTTGCACGAATCGCGCTGCCGCGCGGTTCCTGTAGCGGCGTCTCTATGAGCGCCGCAAGCGTTGGGCGGAGCACCCCCTGCTGTAGGTAGTGGAGGTGTCGTAGTCTGGAGGCTATGACACCTACAGCATCGTTATTATCCAGATGGGAAATCCTCAAGCCGCCTTCTTGCCATTCAAACT
>JAPLTI010000104.1 GCA_026398285.1 Verrucomicrobiota bacterium | reverse complement strand
ATGGCAGCGGTGGACGCCGCCTCACACGCACCCGCGCTGTCGAGTCCTCTCCATCCTGGTCGCCAGACGGCGGAGAGATCATTTACTCCTCCGATGAACGCGGAGGCCCCCAACTCTACCGCATCAGCGCCGCCGGCGGCGTGGGACGCCTTGTTCCCACTGGATACGGCTATTGCACCGAACCCAGCTGGTCGCCCGACGGCAAAAAAATCGCCTTCACCGTCCGCCAAGGCGGCTTCGCCATCGCGGTGATGGACCTCGCCACCGGCGGAGCTCGCATTGTTGCGGAAGGCCAGGACCCCGCCTGGGGAGCCGACTCCCGCCATATTATTTATAGCGACGGATCGTCCATCATGCTCCTGGACACACTCAAAGGCCGCCGCACTCCGGTCGTCTCAGGTCTCGGAAAAGTCTCCGAGCCCTCCTGGTCCCGCTGAGGTCGAAAAGTCAAGCAGCTCGCTGAGCGGGGAGCTGACGGCGAAAACTGTGGAATTTTGAAAATTGCGTTGGACGGCATGGCTTCGCTTCGCCAGTTTGTTTGGCTTTTCAAAACCGGATGCTGACTCTTTCACAGGTGACAAAATCTTTTGGCGGGCGGGTTCTTTTCGAAGACGCGGCGCTGCAAGTGAACTCGGGCGACCGTATCGGGCTGATTGGTCCGAATGGCGCAGGGAAATCAACGCTCTTTTCGCTTCTTCTGCGGAATGACGAACCCGACGAGGGGCAGGTCACACTGCAACGGGGGACTCGCGTGGGCTTCTTGCCTCAAGAAACAGCCGCAGTAAGCGATGACACGGTGATGGAGTTGGCTGCAGGGCACGAGGCCGATGGCCGGGCCGAGGCCATGGCGAAGCGCATTTTAGCGGGACTGGCGTTTCGCGAGGGTGACTTCCACCGTCCACTGCGCGAGTTGAGCGGCGGGTGGATCATGAGGGCGCACTTGGCTCGACTGCTTGTCGAGGAGCCGGATTTACTGCTGCTGGACGAACCAACCAACCACCTCGATCTGGAAACGCTTGGTTGGTTTCAAAACCATCTCGTGAATTATCCTGGAGCGATACTCACCATATCGCACGACCGGGAATTCTTAAATCTCATCTGCCGTGGCATTGTCGAAATCCGGCACCGCAAACTCATCCGCTACCAAGGAAACTACGACGCCTGCCTAGATCAGAAGAAAGCCCGCGAGGAGCAGCAACTCGCCGCCTACCGCAACCAGCAAAAGGAAATCGCGCACCTCGAGGATTTCATCAACCGCTTCCGCGCCAAGGCCAGCAAGGCCGCACAGGCGCAGGACCGCATCAAACAGCTCGCACGCATGGTTCGCATCGAGGCGCCGGAATCCGACGAGCCGACAGTGAGTTTCCGTTTTCCACAACCTCCCCGAGGCTGCCAGCGCGTGATTGCCCTGGAGGGTATACGGCAGGCCTATGGTGAGAAAGTGATCTACGAGGATTTGAATTTGGAGGTCGAAAAAGGCCAGCGCACCGTGCTGGTGGGACCGAACGGCGCGGGCAAGTCCACTTTGCTAAAAATCCTCGGCGGCCAACTCGAACTCCAAGCTGGCACACGCACACCGGGGCACAACTGCGGCATCGGTTACTTCGCCCAACACCGCACCGAAGGCCTGAACACAAAACGCTCGGTGCTCGACGAGGTGCAGTCCATCGCCCGCCCCGTCCCCGAGCAGGCGGCCCGCACTGTGCTGGGAGCGTTTTTGTTTCGCGGAGATGATGTCTTCAAACCAATAGGTGTTCTGAGCGGCGGGGAGAAAAGCCGCGTGGCCTTGGTAAAGCTTCTGCTCGATCCCCCGAACTTCCTGCTACTCGACGAGCCGACGACCCACCTCGACATGCCGAGCATCGATGCGCTCATCCGGGCACTCCAACCCTACGAGGGAACGATCTTTTTCGTCAGCCACGATGTGCATTTCATTCGAGCCATCGCGACTTCGGTTATCCATGTGCAGGCCGGCAAGCTCACTCCGTATGCGGGGGATTACGATTACTTCCGTGAGAAGTCCCGCGCCGGTGGCAGTGTGAGAGCGGGCACAGTTGCCTCGCTGGGAAATTTCCAGCCCGAGACCACACCTTCTAAAACTTCCGACCAGCCGAAAATGGGCCTCAAAGAAATCAAGGCCCAGCGCCGCGCCGAAGCCGAGGCCCGCAAGGCGGAAGCCGCCGAAAAACGCGCCCGTGAACGCCGTGTGGCTGAGCTTGAGACCCAGATTCAAACTCTCGAGGCACGCCAGCGTGAACTCACGGCGAAGATGGAGGAGAAGGAAACCCATGACAGTCCCGCCCTCGCAATGCGAATAAACCGCGAACTCGCCGATGTGGGAGACGCCTTGGAAAAAGCCAACTCCGAGTGGCTCGCCAGCGCAGCCGAGTGCGAGGCGCAGGCAAGCGCGTAGCAATTTCGTCCAAATCCATACGTGGGTGTATGAGAAAAAACTCAGGCTGCCATTTTGAGACCTGAGTTTTACCAGCGTTTATTCCCGTATTATTAATTGGCATTGATAGCTTTGAGTTACTTCCAAGCACCATCAAAATTTTGACCCAGGACCAAAATGCGTAGACTCAATGTGAGGCTTGCAACCCACAGCAACCGACAAAGCAACCGACAAAGGGTTGCCATGCCTGAGGACACCACGTATGCTGTCGCACCGTGAGCGATCTTCTTCCGGAAATCAGCGATGTCGACCTGATCCAGCGCATGGGCACAGGTGATACGGAGGCATTGACCATCTTCCAGCGACGCCACATCGGCATCATCTACTCGACCGCGCACCGGGTTCTAAACAACGAAACCGATGCCGAGGATGTTACCCAAGAGGTGCTCTTCATGCTCTGGGAAAAATCCCCCATGTATGACATTTCCCGTGGCAGGCCCGTGACTTGGCTGGTCACCATGACCCGCAACAAAGCAATCGATCGCCTGCGATCTCTCCAGCGCCGCCTGCGTCTGCAGGATGAGGTCCGCCTTGAGAATCCCGAGTCGATGGATACACGCACCCCAGCGCAGAGCCTGCGTGCGAGTGAAAAAAATGAACTCGTCCGCACGGCTGTGATGAAGCTGAATCCCGACCAGCGCGAAGTGATCGAGATGCTCTACTTTAGCGGACTCTCTCAGCAGGAAATCTCCGACCGCATCCACAAGCCGCTCTCCACCGTCAAGGCCCGCATCCACCGTGGAATGGTGAGACTGCGCAAAATCGTCGGAACTGAAATCTAAAAACTCCATGACCATTCTTGGTATCGATATCGGAGGCACCGGCATCAAAGGCGCTCCGGTCAATGTCGCAACTGGGGAACTCCTCGCCGAGAGATTCCGTATTCCCACGCCCAAGCCCGCGTTACCAAATGCCGTGGCCGATGTCGTGGGCCAGATTGCGTCCCACTTTAAATACAAAGGCCCGACGGGAGTCACATTTCCGGGCATTGTGAAAAAAAACGTCATCTACTCCGCCGCCAATGTAGACCACTCATGGCTGCAGGTCGATGCCGCCAAACTTTTCCACCGCCACCTCGGAGGTCCTGTCACAGTCGTCAACGACGCTGATGCCGCAGGCATTGCGGAAATGCACTTCGGCACGGGACAGGGTAAACGCGGCGTCGTCATCATGCTCACCTTCGGCACCGGCATTGGCTCAGCCATCTTCCACAACGGCGTCCTCGTTCCGAATGCAGAACTCGGCCATATCCAACTCCGTGGCAAGGACGCAGAAAAACGCTGCTCCGAGCGGGTTCGCGAGGAGAAGGAAATGTCCTACAAAAAATGGGCAAAAATCGTAAGCGAATACCTCGCCACTCTTGAAAAGCTCTTTTCCCCCGAGCTTTTCATAATAGGCGGCGGCATCAGCAAAAAAGCCGATAAGTTCCTCCCCTACCTCACTGCGAAAACCGATGTCCTCATCCAGCCAGCGAAAATGCAGAACGATGCTGGCATTATCGGCGCGGCATTTCTGGCAAAGATTCCCTCTTGATCTTCCCGAAGCTTTCGTCGAGTATTCGCCTCTCCCGTTTACGGGGTCTTAGCTCAGTTGGTAGAGCGCCTCAATGGCATTGAGGAGGTCAGGGGTTCGAATCCCCTAGGCTCCACCACCCTCCGGATTTTCCTTAACTCGGCTGAGCCAGATACGAATCATTTTGCATTCACAGCGCATCGATCCGCCTACGCAGGGCGTATTCTATGGAACTATGGAAACTCGGACCCGCATCGTCGAAGCCTACACCACACACCTCCGCGAGCACGGCACGCCACCGCATACCGTGCACGCCTTCTGCAAATCGCTCAGCCTCTCCGAGAGGGATTTTTTTCAAGAATTCGCATCCCTCGACAGTGTCGAAAGCGCGATCTGGGGCGATTGGATTTCCGGACTGGCTGCCAAGGTTTCGAGCGGGGCCGAGTGGAAGGATTTTTCAGCGCGCCATCGCTATCTGACATTTCTTTTTGCCTTCACTGAATCCTCGCTGGACTGGCGTTCGCTCCTGATCTCGCGCTTCAGCCAACTCGCACCCGTAGCCTCCCCGCCGTTCCTCAAAGCCTTCGAGGAACACTTCAAAACCTTCGCCTCGGACATCATCGACCACGGCCTCTCGACAGGTGAAATCGCATCCCGCGGACCACTGCAAGCCCTCTATCCGGCGGTCTTATATATCCACTTCCGGGCCGTGATCGCCTTTCTGCTCAAGGATGAAAGCAAACGCTTCGAGCGCACCGATGCGTTCATCGAAAAAACCGTCGCCTTTGCCTTCGATGTCATCCGCACCCAGGCGATCGACTCCGCATTCGATCTCGCCCGCTTCCTCGCGCCCTCGGCCTGGGGGAAAATATCTTGAGCACTCAGGAGAGTATCCGCAGCCATCGCCTCGACCGCATGGCCGCACTCGCAGGAGCTGGGGCGCGCGTGGGCATGAACTATCTCAAGCACTATGGACGCCAAGCCATCAGCGGCCGAGCCGATGCAGACGACCTCCAGGAACGAAATGCTAGCGAGGTTTTCCGCACCTTCAGTGAATTGAAAGGCGGTCCGCTCAAGCTGGCCCAGATGCTGAGCATCGACCAATCCCTGCTCCCGCCCGCCTACGCGAAGCAATTCGCCCGCGCGCAGTATTCCGCACCGCCGCTCTCCTATCCACTCGTCGTGCGAACATTTCGCAGGGAATTCGGAAAGGATCCTCGAGAAGTTTTTGACACATTCGAAACCCAAGCCACCCACGCCGCCTCCATCGGCCAAGTGCATCGCGCCACGCGGGGAGGCCGCACATTCGCCGTAAAAATTCAATATCCCGGAGTCGCCGAAAGCCTCCGCAGCGACCTCGGCTTGGTCAAACCCATCGCCCTTCAAATTCTCGGCCTCAGAGAGCGAGATGTGGCCGCCTACTTCCGGGAAGTCGAAGCCCGCCTACTCGAGGAAACCGACTACGAAAAGGAACTCTCCAGCGCAACAAGCCTCTCAGCCGCCTGCGCACACTTACCGAATATCCGCTTCCCGGAATACCACCCCGAGTTTTCCAACCGCCGGGTCATTACGATGGATTGGATGGACGGCGAGCCTTTCGATGTCTTTGCCGATGGCCCGGCCTCGCAAGACCGGCGCAACAGCATCGGGCAGGCGCTCTGGGATTTCTACGCCCACCAAATCCACAACCTCCGGTGTTTCCACGCCGACCCCCACCCCGGGAACTTCCTCATCAGCGGCGAACATCTCTGCGTTCTCGACTTTGGCTGCACCAAATCAATCGATGCGGATTTCCACGCCAAACAATTCGCCTTCCTCGATCCCTCGCTGGAAACCAACCCCGCACGCCTCACCGCCGCGATGGAGTCCCTGACTATCCTGCTGCCCTCAGACACCCCCGCGCAACGCGCCCACCTCACGACCCTGTGCAAAACCTCCCTCGAACTCCTCGCCCGCCCCTTCCGCACAGGCCAATTCGACTTCGGCGACCCCACTTTCATGTCCGCTATCTACGAACTCGGCGAAGAAAATAGAAAAAACGACACACTTCGCGGCATCCGAGGACAAAGAGGCTCAGCCGACACCATCTACCTCAACCGCACATTTTTCGGGCTCTACAGCCTCCTCACCCGCCTCCGCGCCCGCATCAAAACCCCGCTCCCCACAGGCCTGACCTTCGAGTAGCTAAGCCTCTGGGAGAAGGGCGGTGCTTAGAGAGGTCACTTTTTCAGGTCTGGGTTTTTGAGAACTCCAGCTGGCCGTCTTTTTCCTTGGCTTGGATGTGGTCGCCTTCGCCGAAGTGGCCGTCGAGGATTTCGAGGCTGAGGGGGTCGAGGATTTGGCGTTGGATGACGCGCTTGAGGGGGCGGGCGCCGTAGGCGGGGTCGTAGCCTTCCTTGCCGAGGAAGAGCTTGGCGGAGTCGTCGAGGGTGAGAGTGATGTTTTGCTTGGTGAGGCGGGCGAGGAGGCGGCGGAGCTGGATGTCCACGATATGGGTGATCTGGCTGGCGTCGAGGCGGTCGAAGATGATGGTCTCGTCGATGCGATTCAGGAACTCGGGGCGGAAATGGCCACGCAGGGCTTCCTGCACGCGGCGGTTACGCTCCTCTTTCGGCAGGTCTTCCATGATGTATTGGCTGCCAATGTTTGAAGTGAGGATGAGGACGGTGTTTTTGAAATCCACCGTGCGGCCCTGCCCATCGGTGATGCGGCCATCGTC
>JAPLTI010000055.1 GCA_026398285.1 Verrucomicrobiota bacterium | reverse complement strand
CGAGGTCGATGGCGGCATCAATGTCAAAACAGCGGCTGAAGCCGTTCGCAGCGGTGCCAACTTGCTTGTCGCGGGAACATCGGTTTTCCGTGCGCAGGACGCTGCCGAGGAAATCCGGCTGCTGAGAAATGCCTGAGGCTTCCGCTAAAAAGAACCGCCGCGCCGCGCTGAGACTTGCGCTGGCACTGATTGCGCTGGTCGGTTCCGGAATTTTTGTCATCGCCGGTATGGAGTCTGCCAACAAAACCGATATGACTTGGTTTGGCAAAAGCTTGGAGCCGCTGCGAGCTGCATACCCCTTTGAGCTCACTGACCAGAATGGCAACGCCTTCCGTTTGGAGGATCAGCGTGGGAGTTTGATTTTGCTGAATTTTGGTTTCACTTGTTGTCCGAATATCTGTCCGTCCTCGCTGGCAAATCTCGCCGCAGCACGCCGCGCCCTGCCCGAAGAGGTAAGGGATCGGGTGAGCGTCGTTTTTGTGAGTGTGGATAAGCGCGATGACATATCAGACCTCAAAAAATATATGCCGATGTTTGATGAAAAATTCACCGGTCTCACAGGCTCACCGGAAGCGATCGGCAACACCGCACGGGCCTATGGTGCATTTTATCGCAAGGATCCCAAAGGGCCCCAGGGCGAGGAGGACTACTTGATTGATCACTCAACAAGCACATGTCTGATTGATCCTAAGGGAAATTTGCGTCTGGTTTATAAAATAGACCAACTTGCGAATGCGGAGGCCATGGCCGGGGATATCCGCCGCGTGTTGGGTTTGCCGCAGGGGAAGGATTGACCACAGAGGACACAGAGTTCACAGAGGAGGAAATGCAGAGAACGATTCCTTTACAAATTCTCTTGGATACGGGAGGTGCATGGAAATCTTGGCTCTCATCCAGCGTGGGAATTTGTTGTGCGATGGCTCTCTCCGCTTGTGGTCCGGCGGCGGATTCCACCGTGGATACGACACCGCTGAGCGGTCGGGATATTTACCTGACGCGCTGCACGGCATGTCATCAGGTCGATGGAGGGGGAATTCCCGGAAATTGCCCGCCTTTTCAAGGGTCGCCGCGTCTTGCCGGGTCTTCTGAGGAATTGATTCGGCTCCTATTGCTCGGCCAGCGTGGGCCATTGGAGCGCGATGGAAAAATCTACAAAGGTATCATGCCTTCGTGGCGTGCGGATTTGAGCGATGAGCAAACGGCAGATGTCTTGAATTATATTTTAGCCACCTGGAGTCCGCAGTCTCCCCAAGTCGCTGCGGAGGATGTCGCCAAACTGCGCGCGGAAACGGCCAATTCCAAATTGCTTCCACCAGCGCAATAAAAAACCCCTTCCGGCATAACCGGAAGGGGTTTTCGTTGAGTTTTAAGCGATCTTAGAACGCGAAGGCCACTTTGCCGCCGCCCCAGAAGGTATTGGGTTGGGTTGTTCCCCAGATGTTTTCGAAAGCATAGCTATATGCAACATAACCAGAAACGGTGATGATTTCATTGACTTTCCAAGGCAGGCTGACGCCGAATTCGAGGTTGTTGGCTCCGTCGAAGGATCCACTTTGATCATAATTGTATCCGAAGTTAAGACCGAATGCCGCATAGGGATCGATCGAAAGGGTGTCCTTGATAATAGGAACGCTTCCATCAACACGGATCAAGAGGTAGCTGCTTCCAGTATCAACAAGACCAACTTCATCTCCCGGACCGTAGTCAGGTCCGAGGTTGAAGAAGTATGTTACAGACGGAGTTAGCGACATGAAGCCCAGATCGAGTGCATATGCGACTTTCGCATTCAACTCATTGGCGAAGTCCTGAGATCCCTGAGGATAGGCATAGTAGAATGTGTATCCGAGGCCGACCGCGAGATCTCCAAAGCTATGGACATAATTCAGGTAGGCGTCGAATTCACGATAGTTGGACTTGCTCAAGCCGAAGGCCTGCCATCCGCCGACCGTGAGTGTATCGTTTTCGGAGATGTTCCAAGTGAAGTTGGCGTCAGTCCACCAAAGGCCGTTGCCGTATCCACCATCTTTTCCACGAAGGACATTCCAGCCACGGAACATGTAGAGGCTGTCATAGCCGGTGCTGAGAGCGGCGTTATACCAGGAGGATTCTTCCTCTTCGACCACGACGGTCTCTTTGAAGGTTTTGCCGGTTCCCGCGAAGAGCGGCGTGGCGGCAAAAGCCACCAGGCTCGTGAGAGCAACAATCGATTTATTCAGTTTCATTTTTGTTTAGTTGTTTGTTGTTTGTTTCTTTTCGCGGGAGTCGCCTTGTGGCTGTCCCGAGATTAACTGCCTGATACGGCGGTTAACTCCGCTCAAGC
>JAPLTI010000210.1 GCA_026398285.1 Verrucomicrobiota bacterium | reverse complement strand
CCCGAGGAAGCGGTTCGCAGCCACGAACTCTTTGAGGCCGCGCTAAAATCCCAAGAAACCAAAAGCTCTGTTAGTCTGTAAATCCCCCTATGAAACGCAGTGAAATCAACACCCTGATCCGCTCCGCCCAATCCTGTTTTGCAGCCCACGAATGGGCCCTCCCGCCCCGCCGGCGCTGGGATGTTACGGATTTTGGCCTCGGTGATTGGCGTAATTTTGGACTGATTCTGGTGAACCTCGCAGAGGAGCCGGAATACTGCGAAAAGCTCATGTATGCACAGAAAGGCATGACCACACCGGCTCACTGCCACCGCAAGAAAAAGGAAGACATCATCTGCCGCTGGGGGCGCCTCGCCGTTCAGGTCTGGGCAGGCGTTCCCGATGAGAGTGGGGAGCGGGAATTCTCCATGCCGATCGACCACGAACCAGTGACGGTCAAATCCGGCCAGATCATTGAGCTTCTTGCGGGCTCCCGAGTGACTCTTATGCCGGGAGTTTACCATGCCTTTTATCCCCTCAGCGACGAGTGCATCATCGGAGAGGTTTCGACGGCGAATGACGATCTGAACGACAACTTTTTTGTGAACCCCGACATCGGCCGTTATCCAAACCTCGAGGAGGACGAACCTGCCATTCTACGCCTTCTCAGCGACAAAACCGCATGAGTGCCCGCAAAGGAATCCTCGCTGGCGGCAACTGGATTGTCGACAAACTCAAATTTATCGACACCTATCCGCAAGAGGATGCGCTCGCCAACATCCTGACCGAAACGACCGGCAACGGCGGCAGTCCCTTCAACGTGCTCCTTGACCTCACCCGCTTGGGCGCTCCCTTTCCTCTCGCAGGCATCGGCCTGATCGGCGCGGATGCCTCTGGGGACTGGATTCACAGCCAATGCGACGCGCACGGCGTCGATCGCACCCGCATTCTCCGACACGCGACGGCCCCCACCTCTTACACCGATGTGATGACCGTCCAATCAACCGGACGCCGCACTTTTTTTCATCAGCGTGGAGCCAACGCTTTCCTCGCACCCGAACATTTTTCCTTCGCTGGATCGAATGCCAAAATCTTCCACCTTGGCTACCTCCTGCTCCTCGATTTACTCGATCAACCCGATGCGGAGTTCGGCACCGCCGCCGCCCGGGTTCTGCACGAGGCGCGGGAAGCGGGATTCAAAACCAGCATCGATGTCGTGAGCGAGGACAGCCAGCGCTTCGCGGACATCGTTCTTCCGGCGCTGCGCCACACGGACTATTGCATCATGAACGAGTTCGAAATCGAGCGAACGACCGGCATCCCCACTAAGCCAAACGGCCGCATTTCCCTTTCGGCGATCGAATCCGCCTCCCGCCAACTCCTTGGCTCCGGCGCCGGCGAGTGGGTCATCGTCCACTTCCCCGAAGGCGCCTGCGCGCACGGACATGACGGAAAATTCCACATCCAAGGCAGCCTCCGTGTGCCGCAGGAACGCATCATTGGAACAGTCGGCGCGGGAGATGCCTTTGCCGCCGGCGTTCTCTACGGTTTGCACGAAGACCTCCCAATCGACACGGCCCTCCGCTATGGAATCGCCACCGCGGCATCCTGCCTCTTCGGAGCCGGAACTTCGGACGGCATTCTACCGATCAAAGATTGCCTCGCCCTTACCGACGAACTCGGAACGCGCGACTTGAGGAGTGAGGGAAGTGTGGCGCCCTGATAAATAAGGCTGATCATGTTCGCTCAAGAAAGACATAACTCGATTCGAAAAGTCGTGAGAGAGAGGCAGCGCTTAAGCTTTGCAGAACTTCAAAAACTTTTCTCTATCTCGCCGGCCACGCTGCGAAGGGATTTGAGCGAGCTCGAAAATTCGGGCGACTTGATCCGCGTTCATGGCGGCGTGCTCGACCCCCTCTATGCACGCGCCGAGATTTCTTTCGACGAGCGCCAGCAACGCCGGAAAGTCAAAAAACAATCAATTGCCTCTATAGCGAATGAACTTATCCCTGGTGGCTCCAGCGTTTTTGTGGATGCCGGCTCCACCTGTCTGGAAGCCGGAAAGGTGCTCATGCGCCGCGCGGATATACGCTTGATCACACACTCCGTCGCTCTGATCGCCGCCTGCTCCCACGCCGAAGCCACCATTATCTGCATCGGCGGGGAATTGCGCAAAGTCAGCGGAGCCCTCGTCGGAGGAAACGCTCTCAATGCTTTCGCAAATCTTCAATTCGACTTCGCCCTCATCGGCGCAACAGGTCTGAATTCCGAAGGCTGTTGGACCACGGAGTTCACCGAAAGCGAGGTCAAAAAAAACATCATCACCCGCGCCAAGCGACGCATCGTTCTCGCCGACCAAAGCAAGTGGCAGGCACCCGGGACCGTGCTTTTTTCAGCGTGGGAAAAAATCAACGACTGGGTCGTCGACCATTTGCCAAAAGACGCCGCGCAGGCCATCCCTAAAAGCGTGTGTGTTCACCACCCCATTCGATAGGAGCGCAGAAACTGATCCAAAGGGCGCTTTTTTGCCAGGGTGGAATTATGGATGATGATCAGTTAGCAAAAGCTCAATTCGGTCCAATCCTGCTGGCAGTGAAAAGACACCTTCCCGGTGTGAGGTGAGGTCGAGGAGAGAACTGGTGGTTCTTCGGCCGACGAGTAGTCATAACGGCTGAAGGAGGCCATCCATGTCCGACCCTCCAGCGGCGTTCCGGGAGGCAGAAAGATGCGGGAGGGCACGGAGGCACAGATATACCATTTCTCGCCTTCCGACCACTGGGAGAAGTCGAAGATCGGCTCGTGAACCTTCAAGTCATCGAGCGCCACCTTCTTGTCCTGGACCCGTCGAATGGTTTCGGCATCGGGCCACAAGAGCTGAAGTCGCTTCCCGTTCGGAGCGACATGAAATTCGGCGTAGGTCTCGAGTTCCGAGTCGCGGAGGAAAATTTCAAAAACATCGCCGAAGGAACAAAGGATTTGGTTGTCCTCTGTCGCGCTGGTGTAGAGGTGCGGGTCAGTCAATTCACCCAAGAGGACAGTTCATTTTTAATGCATCTCCACCTTAACCGTTCCGATCCCGGAGCGCAGGTAATGAAAGTGGACGTTGGGGTGGTCCGCGAGAAGCGACATCGGAACGCTCGAATCGGGAAGCCGCTTCGAGATCATCAGGGCACTGAGCCGTAGCCCGAACGGATTGTCATGGTGGCCCGGATGCCAAATCGAGACCTTTTCGGCCTTCCATGTTTCGCGCGGGCCGACGGTGGCAGCTTCGGTTGGCACCAGCGCGACATTGCCGCCGCCGCTCGTGCGGGCGTTCTGGGTGATCGTTACGGGATGCAACTTCACAACGCGGGTGCCGAGCTTGCGGTATTCTGCAGGCGTCGGCGGGGCGTCTTTGTATTTGCCTGTGCGCGGGAGCGGGTCGTTGAATGCCCAGTGCTTGATCTCGCCCTGCCCGCCCTGCATGACGACACAGCGAATATCGTCGTAGCTCTTGCTGTAGGCTTCCAGATCGCCGCTTGGAAAATGGAGGTTCTTCTCCGGGATGCGGAGGCTTTTGTCGATCCGGTCGAAGCAGAGTTCCTTGTCTGCTTTGGCAAAAGAGAGCGGATGGTTCGTGTCCACGGTCTTGCCGTCGATCACCCACTCATCCATCCCCCAGAAATGGGCGTCGTGCTTCTTGAGGTTGATCCCGAGGGCATTGACCATCTGCGCCACGATGGGGAGCTGCTCGGTCGGCCCGATTGGTCCACAGATGCCAGCTGGGTTGTCCGGCGTGCTCTGCCGCCAGGCGTCGATGTATTCCAGCGCCTCGGCGGCGTAGAACTCCTGCAGCGTGTCATAGAAGTGGATTGTAAAACCGGGGCGCGCGAGGCCCTTGAGTTTTTTCTCATCGATCCTCGCGGCATCGGCGAGGAGTTCGGGTTCGAGTGTCGTGTAATCCCACCAGGCGGGAGCGAGTTTGCTGATTGGTCTTGGCATGGGATTTTAGGTTTAAGTTTTAAGAATTAAGTTTTAAGAAAATTGGCGATCGGATCGAAGTCTTCGGGGCCGAAGCCCAAGTGGGAATGACGGCGCCAGCCTTCGGCGAACTCGTATTTTCCGCTCATGCGACCGACCTCGCGGCTCATGCGCTCCATTTCGTCGAGATAGGCATCCATCCCCTGCGTGACGTCGAGCCATTCTTTTTGTGAAGCATGGCAGGCGAGCATCGCGCGCTTGCGGGCGAGCACCGAGCCGATGTCGGTGAAGAAATGCGGGGCGACCGGCTGGCGGAGCGCGTCGTTGAGGCCGTGAGGTAGCGCGTGATAGAGGGCAACCGGCTTGTCGTAAATCGCGACATCTGGGCTGGTGACGAAGTTATTCATCGCCCGCGTGAATGCACCCGTCACAACGAGGCGGGTCGTATTTTGGTGGTCCTCCATGTAATCCTGCGGACTCTGCATGAGGATGATGTCGGGCTGGATTTTTCGGATCATCGCCGCGGCGTGGGCTATCGAAGAAGCGTCGTAAAAGATGCCGAGATCGTCGAAGAACGGTGGATGTGCGGTTCCTCCGGCAAGCTTCGCCGAAGCCTGTGCCTCTTGCCAGCGGACGGAGATGGCTTCCTCTCGCGAGAGCGTTGCCGATCCGCAGCACCCGTTGGCAAGGTTCCAGAGATGGATTTTGCACCCCGAGTCCTTGAGGAGCAGGAGTGTGCCGGCCATCATGAACTCGATGTCGTCGGGGTGGGCGGCAGCGGCGAGGACGATCATAAAATCAGAGTGCAAGAATCGCATCCATCGCCCGAGAGGTCGTGTGGATGAGGACTTCCGGGCAGTGTTTGTAGAAAGGCACAGGCGGGATCATCTCGGCGGCGATCCAACCGTCGTAGCCGACTTTGTGAAGCGCGGCCATGACCGCTGACCAATCCACATCGCCGGAAAGCAAATCGCAGAATCCATCAACGGTCCCCACGTTGCGGCGGTAATCTTTAAAGTGAACGCGCTTGATTCGTGAACCGAGGATTTCGATCCAATGCTCCGGGTAGCCGAAGGCCAGAGTGTTCGCGACGTCGAAATAGACGCCGACGTTTTTGCTGCCGAACTGGTCCACAAACGCTCGCATTTCGAGCGGGCTGATGAGGAATTTATTCCAGACATTTTCCACCGCGATGGTCACGCCAGCTTTCTCAGCTGCGGGAAGCGCGGCCTTGATAAACTCGGTCGCGCGGTCATAGGCCAAGTCGTAGCGCACGGTTTCCGCACCGGGAATGAAGTCCACACCGACCGCGCCAGGGACGGCGAGGATCGTATCGATGCCGAGGTGCTCGGCGCACTCAATCTGGCGCGCCAGGAGTGCCGAGGCCTTTGCCCGCACCGCCGGGTCCGCACTCGCGGCGTTGGCGCCCCAATAGAGGAATGACATCAACCCGCTGAGTTCGAGACCGTGTTTTTCTGCGAGCGCTCGGAGGGATTTCAGTTAATCCGGGGTGCTCTTCAAATTCACCGGACCGTACTCGCTGAGATCGATCTCAAAGCCAGAGAAGCCGGACTCCTTAGCGAGGACCAATATTTCTACGATGCTCCAGTTTCCGTAGAAACAACAAATGCCGATGGATTTTTTCATAGTTTGGGTTGGTTAAAGTTTGACCGTGCGCCCGGTGGCGGCGGATTGGATTTCAGCAAGCGCGGTGGCGAGGGATTCCGCAGCCTGTTCGCCTGTGGCGATCTTCGGCGCCTTTCTTTTCTCCAGGCATGTGATGAATGCGGCGAGTTCGTTGTAGTAGCCGCCGAGCGAAGAGACATTGCCCGAACCGGTCGAGGATTCCCCAGCGCCGGGATTCGTGTAAGGCAGAGCCTGCTTGTCTCCATCGCCGATCGTCACCATCAGAGTCGGATTGGCCCCGCTGTCGAACTCGACAGTTCCGCGCTCAAAAACGGCTTGGAACGCCATCTGGAATCCCCAGTTCTTCGGATAATTCCAACCGCCCTCGGCAGTCACAGCCATGTTTTTAAAGTGGTAGGTCGTGAAGATGTGGCTCCAGCCGGATTTATCGCGAGTGCCGACGGAGGTCACGGCTTCTGGTCGCCCGAGCAGGTGATGCACATAATCCGTGTCGTGGATATGCAGGTCGAGCGCCGCGCCTCCCGAACGGATTCCGTCGTTGAGCCAGTCATCCGTGCTGTAGGAGGGCCGTCCCGCACAACGCTGGAGCGAGAGACTCAGTAATTTGCCGGCTTTGCGAGATTTCACGAAGGCTTCAAATGCGATATATTCCGGCCAGAAACGGATGCACTGGCCGACCTGGAAAAGCACGCCCGCCCTCTTCGCAGCTGCGGCAATTTTTTTCCCGTCGGCTTTCGTTAGCGCAAGAGGCTTCTCGCAGAAGAGGTGCTTGCCGGCGGAGATCGCCTTCAGGGCAAACGGCGCATGGAGGTCGGTGGGCAGGCAGATGTCCACAAGATCCACCTCACAGGATCGGATCATTTCATCGAACGTCCCAAAGACGGCAGCTTCGATACCAAGCTTCGCGATATCCCGTTTGGCCTTGGCCTGATTCTTGTCCACGACTGCCACGAGATTTGCATCGTGAAGCTGATTGTAAATCTGGGCGTGCATGGATCCCATGAACCCCATTCCGATGATGGCGACTTTTTGCATATGTTTTATTTTGAGGAAATTTGTTTTCCAGTGGCGGCGGATTCGATTTCTGCGAGAACGAGATCCAGCGAGGCTGAGGCCTGCTCGCCAGTGCTGATGGAGACCGGCTCGCCCCGTTCAAGGCAGCCGATGAAATAGGCGAGTTCGTGGTAGTAGCCATCATGGGGAGGCATCGACAAGGCAACCGGCCCAGACTCGCCTGCCGCGAGCGTGAGCACGGATCGCGAATCGAAGTCGAGCACCGCGCGCTCGAAGACCGCAGTGTAGCGCATTTGGAATCCCCAGTTTGCCGGGTAATTCCAGGCTCCGTCAGCCGTCACGATGCGACCATCGTAAAGGTATTGCGTGGAGATGCTGCTCCAACCGGTTTCATCGCGCAGGCCCTGCGAGACCACCGCTTCGGGCGCTCCGAGGAGGTGAAGCAAAAAATCCGTATCGTGAATGTGGAGGTCCAGCGCAGCTCCCAGGCAGCGATCCGGTTTGTTGACCCAGTCACCGATACTGTAGCCGGGGCGGCCCGTGCGACGGGTCAGCGAGAGCGAGAGCAGCCGCCCGTGCTCGCCAGAGTCCACGATCCGCTTCAGCTCGATATATTCAGGCCAGAAGCGGATGCAGTGGCCGACCATGAGCTGCCGATCAGCCTGGTGCGCTGCAGAGGTCATGGCCGAGGCATCGTCCCTCGTCAGGGCGATGGGCTTTTCGCAAAAAACGTGCTTCCCTGCGGCGAAGGCCTCAAGCGCGATGGTGCGGTGCAGGTCGGTCGGCAGGCAGATGTCCACGACCGAACATTCCACCTCCTCCATGGCGGACGCCAAACTGGCAAACACAGGAACGCCATCCAGCTGACTCGCCCGCAAGGACTCGCCAAGATCCCCTCCCCTTGGATCAACAA
>JAPLTI010000138.1 GCA_026398285.1 Verrucomicrobiota bacterium | reverse complement strand
TTGCCAACGCGAATACCTACAACGGCCCAACATACCTGCAAAATGGCGCCGCACTCACCGCCAGCATCGCCGATGCCCTTCCAACTGCCAACGGCCGCAGCGCGCTCATCATGGACGCCACCGGCACCGGCAGCTCCACACTCACCCTCGGAGCCAGCCAATCCATCGCCTCGCTCACCGGTGCCGCCAGCTCCAGCGTGATCCTCGGATCCAATACGCTCACAATAGGGACCTCCACTGGCAGCACGACCTACGCCGGTGTCATCAGCGGCACCGGGGCCCTCGTAAAAGACGGCGCCAGCACACAAATCTTGAGCGGAACGAATACCTACACCGGCGGCACAACCATCAACGCCGGCACCTTGTCCATCACCGGAGGATCAGCCCTCGCCGATACGGGCACCTTGGCGTTCGCAAACGCCAGCGGAGCCGTTCTGAGTATCTCAACGAGTGAAACAATCGGCTCCGTGAGCGGCGGCGGCGCCAGCGGTGGCAACATCGTCATCGCCTCCGGTCAAACCCTCACAGTCAACCAAGCCGCCGATACCACTTTCTCAGGAGCCATCAGCGGTGCCAACCTCGTGAAAAACGGCAGCGGCACTCTCACCGTCAATGGCTCGAACACCTACACCGGCACCACCACCGTCAACAGCGGCACCCTTGCCGCCGCCTCATCCAACGCCCTCGGTGCCACCTCACAAATCATCGTCAACAACGGCGGCTCGTTCCTCGTCACGGCAGATAATGCCGTAAATGATAGCGCCAATGTGACACTGGCAGGCGGCACACTGGCAGTCAGCGGAACCACCAACGAAAGCGTCGGCCTCCTCACACTTAGCGCGAACTCGGTCATCGACCTCTCCGGCTTCATCGGCACACTGCGCTTCAGCGGCGTAGGCTCTTGGGCCAACTCCGCCAACTTGGCCATCTGGAACTGGAATGGCATCAACCAATACAACACCCCGGTGGGCGACGGTGCCAATAACCGCCATGTCGTCTTCACCAATAACTCCGGCCTCGATAGCTACCTCGACCGCATCAGCTTCTATAGCGGAAGCGGCACAGGCTTTTCTGGAAGCGGCTTCGAGCAAGGCTTCAGCGGCGGCGGCACCGAAATCATAGCCGTCCCCGAAACCGAAACCTACTTCTACGCCGTCGCCCTCCTCACCGGCCTCGTCGTCCAATACCTCCGCCACAGATCCCAGCGAAAGCGCTTGAAGCGAAATCGCTTGGAGGGTCATCGTCCCGCATGACCCAAATTCCACCTCGGAAGACGCAACCCACTCTCAGACACCACCCCGCTCCAAAACCGACCATCGCCTGCGCTGCCGCGCGTCCGCCAGAAAAGGAATGTCAACAGTGGCCTGTATGGCCCGGGAAATCAGTGCGGAACGGCGCGGCGGGGAGACCAGCCGTGTTGTAGAGATTGACCTCAGGATTGTCGGCCCAGCCGTAACGGGCGGATCGGGGCGCAGCGATCTCCGGGCTGGATACCAGAATATCTTCCCCGTCGATGTTGGCTTCCGCCCAAACAAAGCGCCCATCCTCTCCGGCAATGCTGAAGCCGCGCAGCGCATCACCCTGGCAGACCAGTCCGCCGCCAACATGATGAAATGAGAGGCGCAGCGAGGAGCCTTCGCGTTTTGCGGAACGGAAGAGCGGACCACTCGGGATCACGCTGCTGTGACCATAAGTCCCGTGAAGCGCATGGAGAGCCAGTCTCAGGCCGACATCCATTTTATTCCGAGGATGGATATCCTCCGCCTCGCCGATGTCGATGGCAACCGCCATGCCCGTATTCGGCAGAGCCAGCGCCAGCGTCTGAGCCTCGCGCAGCTCCGCCCATTGGCTCTCTGTCGGTTGCTCCTGCCTTGCCATGTAGTTGGCGAGTTGCACGAAATAAAAGGGAAAGTCTCCCTGCCCCCAGGCGCGGCGCCAGTTGCGGATGAGGACTTGAAAGAGATCTCGGTATTGCGCAGCGCGGTCAGCGTTCGATTCGCCCTGATACCAGATAACTCCGCGAATCGCGAAGGGAAGGAGCGGTGCGATCATACCATTGAAGAGGACGCCTGGGGCCTTGTAGAGCGGTTCCACGGGCACTTGCACAAGACCGTAATCGGCCTCGACCGCATACAGCCAGCTTCCGGCAAGGGGAATGCCGGCATCCCCCGCGCAATCAGGACAGGTGAGCTGCATGAATTCCGAGGGACCGGTCATACCGCCTACGTATTTGTCGCTGTGGACGCGCACGGCGATGACATTTCGCCCGGCTTGGACGAGTTCCCCGGGCACCGTGTCGGTCCGCAGGTGCGACCAAGAATCCGCCCGCTCGGCCATGGTGATGCTGCCGACCTGCGTGTTGTTAAAATAAGTCGTGTCGCTCTTGTCAGTAGCGCCGATGGCAAGTCGCAAATCATGCCCGGCCCACGCCGCAGGAATCTCAATCGTTTTACGGAACCAGACGATGCCGCTGTGATTCAGCCCCCGGCTCTGCCATGTGCCCGGCAAGAACATCTCCCGCCAATCAGCCTGCGGCTCCTCGATTCCGGCCCATCCTTCCGCATGCTTCGTGTTTCCCTTGTCACGCGTCTTTTCCTGCTGCGCTTCCCACTCCTCCAGTCGCGAGTCCAGATCCCGCAGGTTGCGCTCAAAAGTTTCCACGATCCCGCGCGTTGCGGGATTTTCCAGAAGCGCATCCCATGACGTCCATGCTTCCGCAATCGTTCCGCCCCAAGATGTGTGGATGAGGCCAATGGGGATATTCAGACGGCTTTGAATCTCACGGGCGAAGTAATAAGCGACCGCCGAAAAATTGGCGACCGTCTCCGGCGAGCAGGCGCACCAGGCGGCTCCGGCGATTTCCGTTTCGGGAGTTTGCGAAGGCCGGTGCGGAACGGTGAAGAGACGGATCGAGGGGAAATGCGCCTGTGTGATTTCTTGTGCGCTGCTCCGGGAACTCTGGAGAGGCCATTCCATGTTGGATTGTCCAGAGCAGACCCAAACCTCACCGACGAGCACATCGGAGATCACAAGACTGGCGCCAGCGGATGAGGAGACCTCAAGCTGCGATGAAGTGGCATTTGCCTCGAGCGGCGCCAAGCGGACGATCCAGCGTCCCTCGGGATCGGTGATTGCGGAGACTTGCTGGCCTGCAAAATGAACTGTCACCAAGTCGCCAGGTGTCGTCGTCCCCCATACGGGAACCGGGACTCCCTGCTGAAGGACCATTCCATTTGTGAAGAGGGATGCAATTTTCATGGAGTTTGAGAAAGAGGAACCGCCCATTATGCTGGCGGGAGCTGTTGACCGCTGCGGGCCAGAAACCAGACCGGAGTGCAACTCCATGCGTGGCAGTAGCTGTTTAAAAGATGCGTTCCGTAGGGACTGCGTTTCTCGTCAGCCGTATCCCACACCTCGGGGAAAACATCCAAGCCCGCACGCAGCATGCCGCCCCAGTAGGAACGCATCAATTCCAATGCCTGCTCCTCACGTCCAATCCCAACGAGCGCCTCGAGGCAGTAGTGCATGAGATAGGGTCCGCCGGGCAGCACAGCCGCCTCCAGCGTTTGAATCCGATCAAAGGCGCATCTGGCCTCGTCCGGCGAGAGGATTTCCGCCATCGTGAGCCAAGCCCAGGCGGCCCAGGAAACCTGTCCCCTGGAGCTTTGTGGCAGAGCCTCGGGGCTGACGAAGGCTTTGCGGGCGGTGGCGCGCAACTCACCAAGACGCGACTCCAAGACCACAACCTCCCGCGCCTGCCCGAGGCGCCGCGCCAGACTCAGGGCGCGATTCACACACCAGATCACAAGCCCATGGACACAAGGTTGCTTTTCCAGGCCCTTCTGCCAGTCGATAAACCACCAGAGGTTTTCCGGATAGTTTCCAGCGCCGTCGCGCAATGCGATCAAGATCTCCAGTTGCCGCACGGCAACAGGCAGCAATTCGATACCGGCGGCCTCGTCCCCTGTGTCATCGACATAATCGGCAAGGGTCGCCGCAAACAACGCAGGATAATCCATGGCGTAGGATTGGCCGTTGTGCGGCTCGGGTTCCTCATACAGACAGGAGGGCACGAGGCCGTCTTCGCGGGCCACGGCGGCAAAGAGATAGAGACAGCGTTTCACCATGTCGAACCGGCGGAAGCTGACACTGTTGGCGAGCGCCTGAAGGCGCAAATCGCCGATCCAAAGCCTGCGATCACGCTTGGGGCCATCTTCAAACACGGTCTGCATGCAGTCGCGCAGAGTCCGCAGACTAGCCATGGCAATGGCCTGGTCACCCGCACACAGGCGCTTCGAAACCCAAGGAGCCAAATCCTGCGGCACGGCTGCGAGGCACTCGCACTCGATATCAAGAAGCCGGATTCGGAAGGCATGGGCGCGAATCCCAACGAACTCAATTTTCACATAGCGGAAGGCATAACGCCGCGACAGTGCCAACTCATGCGGGAGGCAGTCAAAGGTCACCACCTCGTCCTGCAGCCAGTTGCGACTGAGGCTTCCCACGAAGGGATCGAAAGGCTCGACCAACTCGGCGGGGACTTCCGCAAAAATGAACTTCAGCCGGACCGGCGAATCGTTGAAGCCTCGATTAGACTCCACGCGAAGCCGAAGGCGGCCAACTCGGTGCTCGCCAAAGTCCAAAATGACAGCATCCCCATCGGCAAACGCGGGCAAGTCGGCCGGATCACGCGTCTCAGCCTCGACCTGCCATCCCTGAAAAGCGGCCGGGTTCGCAACAACCTTGACCAGACGCTGTGGTTTTATTTTTTCCCGGCAGAGCTTGGGCTTGAGGACATCCGCAGTTTCAAGGAAGTGATCCACCGTTTCATTCATAACTACCAGGTTGCCGCCACGTGAAAGGCGTTGGCGAACGCAGAGGGCATATTTCGTTTCATCAGAATCTCGCCTTCCAATGACATCAATCGACTCCCGCCGCGCGTTTCACTTTTATGAGACGAGCAGCTTTGCAGCTTGAGCAGCGGTCGCTCCGTCGTGGACGATAGCCATCAGCGCAGCCACCATGCCGGCGGGGTTCTGGTGTTGAACCACATTGCGGCCATACACGATGCCGGAAACGCCCTGATGGATGAGTGCCTCGGTGCGCGCCAAAATCTCCGCATCCGGCGCCTTGCCACCCCCGCGAACAAGAACAGGAATGCCTCCAGCGGCTTCAACGACTTTGTGGTAGATCGAAACGTCATCGGTTGGATCAGCCTTGATGATGTCCGCGCCGAGCTCCACCGCCTGCCGGACGAGATGTTGGATTTTGACGACATCGCCATCCACCATGTAGCCACCCGCCTCGCTGTTCGGGCGGAAGACGAGCGGTTCAACCATCATGGGCATGCCATAGTGGTCGCTCTCGAGATTGAGCGCGCAGATGTTTACAATGCACTGATTGGTGACTCCCGGCGCTCCAGGAATCTGAAAAAGATTTACGCACATGCAGGCGGCATCGAGCCGAACGGCCTGAAGGCTCGGCTCCTCGATCATCGCGCTCAGCGCCTCAACGGGCAACTCGCGGCCATAGATATTTGCCACATCCGTGCGAAGAACGAGCGAGGGTTTTTGACGACCCGGGATTTTCTGCAAATGGCGCGCCTGACCAGTGGTGAGCTGAACCGCATCCGGAGCTCGCTTGCCGTAGCAGGATCGGGCTTTTGCCCAAGAGAAAAAGGTCCGGATTGATTCCGGCACCAACCAGTTTGTCGTAAAAAGCCGTCGACATCGTGAAGACCAACCGATGCTGGATCACGGGATGGGACGATGTGTTCGACAGGGTGCTGCGTGTCGGCATAATGGATGTCGTTTTCGGGTTTTTGAGGTGTGTTCATCCCGCGCACCATGAAAAAAAAAAGAACCCTAATGCTCCCGATCGGGAGCAACTTTTCGGAGGGGGTAGATTTGCGGGATGAGGCAACAAACTTTGCCTCAAAAAAGAGGGGGTAGATTTGCAGGACAAACAGGACAAATGAATCGCAAGAACTGCAAAGATCCGCAGAAACCAAACGGAAGGACCTGCGGACCGCAGAGCCTCTATCTATGCGCTTAGAGATGGGAGTTTGTCACTTTTGAAAATTGCGACCCTAACGAGATTGAGCAGCGGCTCCGAGTTTTTCTCCGACTCGCAGCAGGGGATTCTTTTTTACCCTTCCGCTCAGTTTTCAAATCTTCATCCGCCAGTGCTGAAGCAAGGTTGGCCATTGGAGCGTCCCGATATGGTAACAAAAGGTAACAAAAATTTCGCAG
This sequence comes from Verrucomicrobiota bacterium, assembly GCA_026398285.1. Classification (GTDB taxonomy): domain Bacteria; phylum Verrucomicrobiota; class Verrucomicrobiia; order Chthoniobacterales; family Terrimicrobiaceae; genus UBA967. The sequence continues at coordinate 4,732 of JAPLTI010000138.1, read as the reverse complement.
GATCTGCGGAAATCCGCAAGGTCGAGAGGAGATAAGCAAAAGACCGCAGAGCCTTTATTTATCTACCTCAGAGAGAAATTGAGGCTGTTTTGGGGGTGGTGCGCGATACAGGGTTCGAACCTGTGACTTCTTGCGTGTGAAGCAAGCGCTCTACCGCTGAGCTAATCGCGCGGACTCAATGCAGGGGATCGGGTTTGAATCTCTACAATCTCCGGCAGGCAGTGAAGCAAGGAGATTATTTACCGATTGGCGTGGAGGCAAGTCGATTCGCGGATCAGGGCGCGATGACCTGCAGTTTTTCGGATTCCACCGAGAATAAGCAGGGCAGAACTCCGGCGACTTCGCCATCGAGTTCGACCGGTATGTCACCCTGGCTTGTCACCCGGAGACTGCTTGTCTGAAAATACTCCACATCGGGCAACTCCGGGTGGGTGCCGAAAGCGATGGCCTGAAAATAGCGCACGACATCCCAGTGGCTCTGGTTTTGAAAGACGAGCACGTCCAGCAATCCATCATACAAACTCGCCCGTTTGAAAACAGGGAATGGCCCGCCATAGAGACGGCCGTTTCCGATAAGCGCGAAAGACCCTTCGCGCACATGCCCGCCTTCGGCCACGAGCTCAACGCGGGCTGGCTTGTGAGCAGCGACCTGCACAAGAGTGAGAAGGTAGCTCAGCGGCCCAAGCGCTTTTTTGGAATCGGCTGTGGTTTTGCGAACCACTTCGGCATCCAGTCCCACTCCGGCGAGTTGAATGAAGCGAGTCCCATTTGCTTTAGGCAGGTCGACGGCGACGACCTTCCCCTGTTCGATAACGCTCCAAGCACGCTCCAAATTGCCATGCGGAATACCAAGCTCGGTGGCAAAAACATTCATCGTGCCGACAGGAAGAATCCCCAAGCGCACCGGCGCATTGCCAATGCCGTTGACAACTTCGTTGAGCGTGCCATCCCCACCCGCTGCGATGATGACCTCCACTCCCTCTTGCACGGCTTCGGCAGCGATGCGACGTGCATCGCCAGCCTCGGCGGTGAGCCTGATCGGCACACCGCCCGAGAGTTCGCGGATGCGCTCAAGAAGGCGACTGGCTTTTTCGCTTCGAGCGGCAGGGTTTAGAATGATGAGCGTCTTATTCACACTTCACTTTCAAAAGAAGAGCGGTAGCTTCATTCCGTGCGTTCGATTGCCAAGCCAATTCTGATCATTACCGGGATAATATTTGTCCTCTGCGCTGCGGTAGTTCTCTGCCTGAACATCTATCTCCAATCAGCAGGCGTGCAGCTCAAATTGCGCCAAGCCGTTTCGCGAGCGACCGGATTCGAACCCGTGATCAGCCAGACATACTACACCCCATGGTCGGGCCTCACCGTTTCGGGAATCAAAATCCCACAAGCTGAAAACTTAAAAAAACCACTACTTGCGGTGCGGTCCATGAAGTGCCGGGTGAGTTTGCCCGCACTCTTACAAGGGCGCATCTTCATTAAGGATGTCACTTTTGAGCAGCCCTCACTCTTGGTTGTTCAAGGCCAAAGTGGAGTCTGGCCGAGCGGATCAGCCCTTCCGTTTCAGGACTTTGACAAAAAGCCTGCCGTCCCACGCCAACCTACCCAAGATGCAGGGATCGCGAAGCTGCCCACTTCCGACACGCAGCCAGCTTCTCACCAAACCCCTCCCCCTTTAGCCCCTGCCGCAGAACCCGCAAAAGAAATGCCTGTGCGCACGACGCCATTGCTTGTCGAAAAAATCCGAATTCATGAGGGCAAGGCCTTTTTTTACCCCGCGCAAGGCCGCCCGATCCGGTTGGAAGGTCTCGAGGCAGAGGGCAAGATCTCTCCAGATGGTTCGGCCACTGGAATCTTCCGCATCAAGACCGCAGCCTTCTCCGAAATGGCGCGATGCACAGATATCACGGGCATTTTTAAATACCAAGACGGCCACCTCAAAATCACAGAAATCCAAGGCTCCTGGGCCCAAGGAACGCTGAAGGGAGCTTTGGAGCTTTCCAAAATGCCAACGCCATTCTTCACCGGCTCACTCGCCACTGAAAATGTCTCACTCCAGAAACTCGCGGAAGAAGCGGGCTTCACAGCCGAGGGAACGCAGGGATTTCTCTTCGCAAAAACAAATCTCCAAGGCATTCCGGGCCAACCCGAATCATTCACCGGCGAAGCCTCGGCCAGCCTCACGGAAGCGCGTATGCAACCCATCGACCCGCTGCGCCAACTCGGAGAACTCCTCCGCATCAATGAGCTTCGCATCCTCGAACTCCGCAACGCCCAGACAGCTCTGACCATCCGCGACGGAAAAATCCTCGTCGACCGCCTAGAACTCGAGTCCTCCAACCTCCTCGTCGATGCCACCGGCCAGGCCGGACTCGACGGATCGCTCGATCTGGACGCCCGTTTCCATGTGACCCAAAAACTACTCAAGGATTCCCTCGGCTTCATGGGATCGAAATTCCAAACCTCCGACCGCGAGGGCTACTCGCACATGCCGTTCTCGATCACCGGCACCATGACGAGGCCGAAAAGCGACCTCTTAGACAAATTGGTCGGCGTGCGCCTCGGCGACGATGTGGGCGGACTCCTGAAAAACCTCCTTCGCATGCCGAAGAAGGAGAAAAAGAAAAAAGAACCTAAACCCGCCGCCTCGCCCGCGCCGACGAACTGACACTCATGCGAATCATTGCCGGCAGCGCAGGCGGCCGTCCTCTCAAAGCCCCTCCCGATGGACTTCGTCCCACGATGGATCGCGTTCGGGCAGCCATCTTCTCAAGCCTCGGCGAGCGCGTTCCCGGCGCCCGTGTGCTCGACATCTTTGCCGGCTCAGGTGGCATGGGAATCGAAGCCCTCAGCCGAGGCGCGGACTCTGCTGTTTTTGTTGATGAAAACGAGCGCTGCGTGCGCTGCATCCGCGAGAATCTGCGCATGGCCAAAGCCGAAGCCGTCGTCCAGACGATGGATGCCTACCGCGTCCTCGACCTGTATGCCGAGGAGGGTTCCTTCGACCTCATTTTTGCGGATCCCCCGTATTCGAAGAAGCAAGGCGATACAGACCACTCGGCATTACTGGCCACTTCTCTCAAGCTCGCGGCCGCGCTCAAGCCCGATGGACTCTTCGTGCTGGAGAGGCAATCCGGCGGACCAGCGTTAACAGATTCCGCCTTTGAAATCCTGCGCAGCAAACGCTACGGAGGCAGCGAAGTCCTTTACCTTGCCAGAAAATGATTGGTCCGGTTCGCTTCCTTTACAACATCCTCTTCCCCGCTGCGGTGCTGTTGATGCTCCCTGGCTTCCTTCTGCGAATGATCCGGCGTGGAAAATACCGCCACAAATTCGGACAACGCTTCGCCATTTACTCACCCGGCGTTCGCCAGAAAATCGCGGGCACCAACCGGGTCTGGGTCCACGCCGTGAGCGTCGGCGAAGTGAATATCGCCCTCAAGCTCATCCAAGCCCTGCGCGACACAGACCCCTCGCTGGCATTCGTCCTCTCCACTACGACCTCGACCGGCTTCAAACTCGCCGCCTCGCGCAAATCCACATGGCTCGAACCGATCTACAATCCGCTCGACTTCCTTCCTGTCGCCCGCCGAGCGGTGCGTCTCATCAATCCAAGAGCTCTCATTCTTGTGGAGGCCGAAGTCTGGCCGAATGTCGTTTGCGAAGCCCGCCGCCTCGGTGTCAAAGCCATCTTGGTCAATGCCCGTCTCTCCCCCCGCTCGGAGAAACGCTTCCGCGCCGCGCGCATGATCGCAGCCCCCCTGTTCAACCAGCTTGACGCTCTCTACCTGCAGGAACCCGAGGACATCGCGCGCTGGACATCCCTCGGCGTGAAGCCGGAAAAACTTCATGTCACTGGCAGCGTAAAATTCGACGACTCAGCTAATGCTCCCCGTCCGGTTCGAAATTTTCGCCCTGTGCTGGACGCGCTGGGCGTTCCGGCGGATGCGCCCGTCCTGCTTGGCGGCAGCACCTTCGATGGTGAGGAGGAAATTCTCGCCCGCGTCTTTTTGGAACTCCGAAAATCCAGGCCCGACCTGTTTCTGATCCTCGTGCCCAGACATCAAGAACGCGGCGACTCGGTGGCCAGCCAGATCGAGCGCATGGGACTCAAAGTCGCCCGCCGCACCCGCCCTGATGCCAACTCAAAACCCGATGTCCTCCTCGTGGACACAACCGGCGAACTGGCGAGTTGGTATCTTTGCGCGACCGTCGTCTTCATTGGGAAAAGCCTGTGCGATCGCGGGGGACAAAACCCCGCCGAACCAATCACCGCAGGAGTTCCCGTTGTTTTTGGCCCCCACATGAGGAACTTCGCCTCGCTTGCCCAAGGACTCATCCGCTCACAAGCCGCCATCGAGATTCACGACGAAGCCAGTCTGCAAGCTACCGTGGAGTTGCTCCTCTCAGCACCCGAGACCCGCGCAGCCATGGTCGAGCGCGGAGTCCAATGCCTCGAAGTCCATCGAGGCGCCACAGCCCGCACGGTCGCATTGCTTCGCGAGAGTGCATTTCGAAGTGCAAATCCGACGCAGCAGCACCCTTCGTAACTCCTGGAGGGGCATCGTCCCGCATGCCCCATTTTTCAGCAGCAAAGCGGCGTCGGCGCACGGCGTGACGGGAACCGAGCGGCGCGCAAACAACGCACTTCAGCCTTGGGTCAAGCCGGAGGTTGCCCCTCCCAACGCACAAATGGCGCGCAGTCGAAATGCTTTTGCTTGAAGCGGAGGCC
>JAPLTI010000008.1 GCA_026398285.1 Verrucomicrobiota bacterium | reverse complement strand
CAGATCGGTTATATCTACATGCGGCTTGGGCAGACCAGTAAAACTCAGGACCTCTCTGCGCTGGTCACAGCAAAGAACACCTTCGAAGACTTCCTGCTCCAATACCCCTCCAGCGAAAAAGCCGCGCAGGCCAAGGACAATGTCGTGACCCTCGGAGCTAAAGAATCCGATGACCTCATGACCATTGCGAAGTTTTACGATCGCTTCAAAAACTATCGCGCCGCCGCCATCTACTACAACGACATCATCCGCCGCGCACCGGATTCTGCGGATGCTGTGGCAGCTCGCGACCGTGTGCAGGAAATTCGCAGTGAAGCGGGCGACGAAGCGCTTCGCACAGGCCCCGAGCAGGCTCAAACTGGTGAGACCGCAGCGCTCCGCCGCAGGCTCCAAGCTCAGGTGGAAACCTCCTCCCTCGCTGATTTCAACGGCCCGCCTCGTCAGGACATCGTCGCCGACGAGTTGCCGGTTGTGAGCAGTCCCAAGCTCCGCACCGATTCGAGGGATGTCGCTCCGATGCCAGCAGTCGAACCCGCTTTGCCTAATCCATGAAGACCCCGCTCGCTGCCCTCCTCGCCGCCGCCCTCATGCTCACTGGTTGCGGTTACAAGTTGGGTGAGATCCGTCCCACGCCCATGCGCTCGGTGCGCGATTTGTCTGTTCCGACTTTTAAGAACAACACCTACGAGTCTCGCATAGAGGTCATGTTCGCCGACACTCTTGTGAAGCGCCTCCAACAAGATGGAAGCTACCACATCGTCAATTCCGATCAGGCGGATGCCATACTGAACTGCACCATCACCAAGATCGATCGCAATGCCCTCCGCTCAGTGCAAAGCAATGTTCTTGCGACGAGTGAATTCGGCCTAATAGTGCAAGCTCGCTACGATGTCATTGATCAAAGCACCGGCGCCACTCTCATGAGTGGAACGGCCATCGGCAGGACCTCGTTCTTCAGTGGCAACGACCTCCAAACGATCGAGCGCCAAGCCCTGTCCAACGCTGCCGCCGATCTCGCAAATAACATCGCCAGCCAAATCACCGAGGGTTGGTAAAACCGGCCGCCCGCTGTGCTAAGCGTCGTTCCCACACCCATCGGAAACCGTCAGGATATCACCCTGCGGGCCGTTGAGGTTCTGAAAGCAGTCGACCTGATTGCCGCCGAGGACACCCGCCATAGTGGGCTTCTCCTCCAACACCTCGGTATCAAAAAGCCCTTCATCAGCCTGCATGGGCACAATGAGTCCTTCCGCTGTGAAGATGTGGCCAACCGCATAGCTGCGGGCTCCCATGTCGCTCTTATCACGGATGCCGGCATGCCCGGCATTTCCGATCCAGGCTACCGCCTCATCCGCACCTGTATCGAGCGGGGATTGCCTGTAAGCGTTCTCCCAGGCCCCTCAGCTGTCCTCACGGCGCTCGTTGGTTCAGGCTTTCCATGCGACCGTTTTTTCTTCGGCGGATTCCTGCCGGTCAAAAGCGGTCGCCGCGCCAATGAACTCACTGCCGCAGCTGCGAGAGGCGAGACAAGCATCTACTTCGAATCTCCGCATCGTATTCTTAAAACACTCGCCGCCCTCGATACGATCTGCCCCGGGCGCACGGTGTGTGTCGCGCGCGAACTCACAAAAACCTTCGAAGAATACCGCCGCGAGACACCATCCGCCCTCATCGCCCACTTTGAAAAACATCCGCCCAAAGGCGAGATCACGCTGGTGATACCCTCTAGTTCTGCCGTGCGTCATGAGGCGGATTCCGCTGAAGAGGGCGATTGACCATGCCGCCACTGACGCCGCGCCAGCGTTTGGTTCGACTTGGAATCATCGCCGTCTCCGCTCTGCTCCTTTCCCTTCCGCTTCTCAAAAGCCTGAATCCATCACTTCCCGCACTGCCTTGCGGTTTCAAAGCCCTCACTGGCCTTCCCTGCCTTTTCTGCGGAGGCACACGCTCAGCCTGCGCCGCTCTTCGTGGGGACTTCGCCTCTTCGCTTTACCTGAACGCCCTCTCGATCCCGCTTCTTGTTTTCATCCTTCTCCTCGCATTCACAAGCGCGCTGGAGATCGCATGCAGCCGTCCCCTCGCCAACTGGCAGTCGCTCTCGAAGCCTTTTCTAAAACTCTGGCCCGCCTTGATTCTCCTCCTGCTCGTTTGGTGGACCGTGCACCTAGTTTCAGCCCTGCGAACCCCCAAGCCCGAGTTGCTGAATCCCGACAACCCCATCGCTGCCAGGCTCCGCGCATGGCTCGACCAGTAATCCAAGCTGCAAAAATCCAGACCTCAGGATGGCGGCCTAACTTTTTCTGTCCTGAAGCCTTTTCAGTCGGCTGCAAGCATCGCCCGGAGGCTGGCAAAGGATGCAGCGAGATCTTCCTCGGCGACGGGGCGGGTCATGATGTCCTCGTGGGATTCTGAGAGCACGGTGTCGCCTTCGATTTCCTTGAGAAATGGGCTGGGACGGCAGCTCATGGCGGAGCCGAACTTCGTGCGGTTCCGGCAATGAGTGATCGTGAGGGACTTCATGGCGCGGGTTATGCCTACATAGAAAAGACGCCGCTCTTCATCCACTGTGCCCTCGGACTTCGAGCGCTCGTGGGGGAGGAGTCCATCCTCCGCGCCGATGAGAAAAACATGCGGGAACTCAAGTCCCTTGGCGGCGTGGAGTGTGATGAGGGTAAGTCCGGTAGTGTCCTCTTTCTTGTCTTCCTCGCGCTCGCGGTTGAGGGAAAGTTCGTCGAGGAAATCCTGCACACTGCCACGCTTTTTGGTTTGGTGGGTTGCCAGGGCATTGAGGATTTCCTTCGCGCCCGATTCCCTGTTGAGGGCCTCTTCAGGCGTCTTGCAGGAATTTTTGAGATCCTCGAAATAGCCTGTTTCCGAGAGGTAGCCGTTCACAATGGCATAAGCATCCGCTCCGGGCGTGAGGAGGTGGATTCGAGCGGCTGCGAGGTCTTCAGCGAATTTGCGTATGGCTGCGGCGGTTTTGCGTGTCACCTCTGGCTCAAAGGCGGGATCTGTGAGCGTTTCAAAGAGGCTGCGGTGGGCTTTGGCGCTGTGCTCGAGTGCGATCTCTACCGATGTCGCGCCGATGCCGCGCGGTGGGGTGTTGATGATACGGAGGAGGGAGATGTCATCCTGCGGGTTGATGAGGCAGGTGATGGTAGCGAGGATATCCTTGATTTCGCGGCGGTCGAAAAAGCTTTTTCCGCCGACGAGTCGGTAGGGGATTTTCATGCGGCGGAGGTTTTCCTCCAGAAGGCGCGATTGGGCGTTCATGCGGTAGATCACCGCGAAGTGCTCCCACGGGATGCCGCCTGCATTGCGGATGGCTCCAGCCTCGCCGACGACAAACTCGGCTTCTGTTTTATCATCGGCCACTGCCACGACATGAACCGGATCGCCGCCCGGGACGGAACTCCAGAGGTTCTTCACGCGGCGGCGCGGGTTGTTTTTGATGAGGCGGTTTGCCGTGGTGAGAATGGGATTCGTGCTGCGGTAGTTCTGCTCCAGGCGGATCACCTTCGGATTCGGGAAATGTTTTTCAAACTCGAGGATGTTCGACACCTCGGCGCCGCGCCACCCGTAGATGCTTTGGTCGTCATCGCCCACCACGCAGACATTCGGTGGTTCACCAGCCGCGAGCAGGCTTCCCAGATCGCGTTGCAGGCGGTTGGTATCCTGGAATTCATCGACCATCATCTGAGTGTAGCGGGCGCGCCACTTGTCGCGGACATCCTGGTTTTCATTCAGAAGGCGCACGGCTTGGACGAGCAGGTCGTCGAAATCCATAGCATTGAGCGCATGGAGTTCGCGGTTGTAGCGTGCATAAACCGCTCCGATGACAGTCTCGTCGTCTTGCGGTGCGGCCCAGCCGTTGTTTTTGGCTTTGCTGATCAGGTTTTTCGCTAGCCCTGGGTCGAGTTTTTCATCCTTCGCTGTAACGCGATTAATGACTTTTTTGATGAGCCCGAGTTGGTCGCCTTCGTCGAAAATGGTGAAGTTGTTTTTGTATCCGATCTTGTCGGCATCGGCGCGGAGAATCCGCACGCAGAGGGCATGGAATGTGGATGCCGTGATTTCGTCCGCCTGCTCCTCGTTGAGCATTCCCCGGATGCGCTCCTTCATTTCGCGGGCGGCTTTGTTGGTGAAGGTCACGGCCAGAATTTTGGACGCAGGGGTTCCCGTTGAGACCAACCATGTAATGCGGGCCACGATGGTTCGGGTTTTTCCGGTTCCTGCGCCGGCGAGTATGAGCAGTGGGCCGTTCTCGTGGGTGGCGGCACTTTGCTGTTCCGGATTGAGGTCGTAGAGACGGAAACGGCTCATGGAAACTCCCGGCGGGCGAAGCGAGCGAGGACTTCGGGATAAAGTTGATGCTCCGCCTCCTGGATGCGCGCGTGGAGGGTCTCTGGGGTGTCTCCTGGCAGGATGCTTACTTGGGATTGGGCGATGACCTCGCCTGTATCCATGCCAGAGTCCACAAAATGCACTGTGCAACCGGTCGTCTTTACACCGGCCGAGAGCGCTTGTTTCCAAGCTTCCAGACCGGGAAAGGAGGGCAGAAGCGAGGGGTGGATGTTGATAATGCGGCGCGGGAAGGCTTCTAGAAGAGGTTCTTTGACTAGGCGCATGTAGCCTGCGAGGACGATCAGGTCGGCGCCGGATGCCTGGAGTTCTTTGACGAGCGAGGACTCGACACCATCGGAAAGCCGTGTCCGGTATTTTGGCTCGTAGATTGTTGTCGTCGGGATTCCGAGGTTGTCAGCCAGCGTGAGGATACCGGCCTCGGGCACATCAGACGCAGCAAGGACGGGGGTGACTCTCAGGTGTCCCGCCATGATCGCTGAGAGGATCGCGCGGAAGTTGGAACCTTTTCCAGAACCGAGGACGGCAATTTTGAGCTGCGGCATGAGGGCGGGCATATTGCATAGAGGTAGCGGGCGAGGGGAGTCTTAAGTTTTAGGAATTTTGATTTGAGTTGGGTATTGTCGCCGAGGGAGCGCGTGACTATGAGTCGCAGCGCCGTTGCTTTGAAAAATCCACCGATGAATGTGAAATCCCGCCTCGCCTCCCTTCATAAAAAGGTGGATGGGGCATTGGACCGGTGGTTGCCGGATGCCAACACGAAACCGAAGACCCTGCACACCGCAATGCGCTACAGCGTCTTTGCAGGTGGAAAGCGTTTGCGTCCCGTTCTCTGTTTGGCGGCTGCCGAGGCCTGTGGCGGCACGATCTCCGCAGCTCTGCCTTCCGCCTGTGCTATTGAGTGCATTCACACCTACTCGCTTGTTCATGACGACCTGCCTTGCATGGATGATGACGACCTCCGCCGTGGGCGTCCGACGACACACAAGGCTTTCGGCGAAGGTGTGGCCGTATTAACGGGTGATGCCCTTTTGACGGTTGCCTTTCAGATTTTGGCCCGCACAAAAGCAACCGCTCGCCACGGTGTGGCGGATTTCCTGCGAGAGCTTTCCCAAGCCGCCGGTAGTTCGCATCTCATCGGCGGTCAGGTGGCTGATGTCGAAGCTGAGAAGCAAAAGGTCGGCCCGGCGGGGTTGGAATTCATTCACCTCGGCAAGACGGCGGCGATGATCTCTGTGAGCCTGCGTCTCGGAGCGATGACTGCGGATGCCACGGTCCCCGAATGCCGCTCGCTGGGAAAATTTGGCACGCACCTTGGGTTGGCATTCCAGATTGTGGACGACATTTTGGACATCACTCAAACGAGCGAGCAACTCGGAAAAAGTGCCGGCAAGGATGTTGCGGCGGGCAAGGCCACATACCCGGCCGTTTTTGGCTTGGAAAAATCCCGCAAGGAAGCTGCGCGCCACACGAAACTCGCCCTTCAATCCCTTAAGCCTTTTGGCGAGCGGGCGGCCTTCCTCCGGGGCATTGCGGATTACCTTCTCAGCCGCGAATTCTAATGGGATCACGAATTTTCTGGCTCTCCTTCGGCAGCGCTCTCCTCATCACCTCCCTTTGCGCCTGGGTTTCCTGGGAATTTTTCATCAAGCCGATGGATGCCGCTGTGCGCACATCGAATCTCTTGCATGAGAAATTTCAGGAGTCGCTGGGAGTTTCGCCCAGGATTCTTGCCAATGCCGGCGTGCTCTTTTCTCAAAAAAGCGAGTTGGAGAGCCTCGTTCTCTCAAGCGGCGAGGTCAGCGTGCGGGAAAGTTTCGCAGGCCAGAAGCCGGGGGGCGGGGATTTCTCGGCCGGTGCTTCTTTTCAAGCTGAGGGTGGAATCTTCTTTCGCGAGCCTCTTCAAATCAATGTCCGGCGCGGGGGGGCAATTGCTGATGTCAGCCTGCCGCAGATCAAAGTCCTCCGCCTTGAGATGACCTCGCCTGTCCAGTTCGCTCCCGAGGATTTGGTGTGGGATTCAATGCCCGAGCGCTTGCAAACACGAATCTCGCGATCCCTCGAACGCCGCGCCAAGCGCGAGTTGCTGGAGGGAGGGCTTGTGAAACGGGCCGAGCAAGAACTCCAAGAAAAAGTGCGCCGCATCGCGTCGCAGGCGGGATGCGATGTCGTTTTTCTTAGTCTGGTAGAGACGGAACAAGGCGGCTTGCCCAATCGTTGACGCCGACTCGCTCGGAAGATAGGCTTCCCGCCTTGCAAGATGACCACGCTTGACCGCTATGTTTTGCGGAAATTTTCCGTTCCTTTTCTTTACTGCTTTGGCGGGTTTGTAGGCATCTGGTTCATTTTCGACCTCGCTGACAACTTGCAGGATTTTATCCAAGGTCAGGCGTCTGCCGAGGCGCTCATTGACTATTACGCTTCGCAGGTTCCGGAAATCATCGTCATTGCCATGCCGTTGGCCACGCTTTTGGCTTTGCTTTACTCGCTCGCTGGCATGTCGCGATCGAACGAGATTATTTCCATGCTCGGCGCTGGGCGGAGTATTTTGCGGATTCTCACGCCTTTACTTCTTGTGGGTGTGCTGCTCACTGGCATCACCGCCTTTTTTAACTACGAGGGCGCACCCCATGCGACCGGGATGAAAAAAGTCATCGTTGGCGACATCAAGCGGGGAAAAAAGAGCGATAAAACTATCAAAGGCCACCTCTTTCGCAACAGGGAGGACCTTCGCACCTGGTTTGTGGCCCGCATGTCTCTGCGGGGCGAGCGCCTGCAGGATGTGCAAATCATCCAGCAGGATTCCGATGGGAACATTCTTCAGCAGTGGTATGCGAAGGAGGCTGTTTTCGATCCTCTTGTGGCCCGTTGGACGCTCCTCGGCGGGAAGTATGTGGAGATGGACAGGGAGGGGAATATCTTGAAAAGCGAAATGCCGGGAAACATCACGGTTGATGGATGGTCCGAGACGCCGTGGCGCATTTCGAGTTCCATGCTCAATGCGGATTTTCTCTCCGTGCCGGAGTTGAACGACTACCTGAAATACAACGCCGATTTTCCCGAGAACCGCTTGGCCGCCTACCGCACGCATTGGCACTACCGCTGGGCCATGCCTGCTGTCTGTTTTCTGGTGATTTTTGTGGCGGCACCCTGCGGGATCGTTTACTCGCGGCGCGGGGTTCTTGGCGGTGTCGCTCTGGCGATAGGCCTGTTCTTCTCGCTTGTTTTCGTCAGCAGCCTCTTTGTGGCTTTGGGCAAGGGCGGGCGTGTCTCGCCTTTCACTGCAGCTTGGGGGCCGATGATTGCTTTCTTTATTGCGGGTCTCGTTCTCCTCTGGATGAAGTCAACAAACCGCGAGATGCCAAAATTCAAAATACCTGGACTTTCATGATGCAAGCCGACTGGGAGATCAAATCACGCGCTCACACCTGCGCACGCACGGGATACGAATTCCAAGAGGGCGATCACTTTTACACGCTGTTGATTCGCCATGGCGATGGCTTCCGCCGGGAGGATCTCTGTGAGGAGGCTTGGAAGAACCGGAATGACAATATCCAGCCCTTCTCATTTTGGCGTTCCAAATACGAACCTCCTGCCGTTGCGGCTCCAGAGACCCTCGCCAAGGACGATGCTGAAGGTCTCCTGCGCCGTTTGATCGGCGAGAATGATCCTTCCCGTAAAAATGCCTGCTACATTCTAGCTCTCATGCTTGAACGCAAAAAAATGCTTCGGCCTGTGGAAAGCCGCGATGAGGATATGCTCGTTTACGAACATGTGGCCACGGGTGAGACGATCGTCATCGCAAATCCTCATTTGAGCTTTGAGCAAATTCCGGATGTCCAGCGCGAGGTGGGTGCGCTTTTGGAACACGGAGCCTGACATGTCGTCTGGGCCGCTGCTCTTTCTCGCCCCCATGGCCGGGGTTACGAATACTGTTTTCCGCAGCCTGTGCAAAGAGCTGGGAGCGGATGTTCTCACTACGGAGTTTGTTTCCGCCGAGGGCATCCTGCACCGCAATGAACGCACGCGCCGGTATTTGGAGTTTCAACCGCTGGAGCGTCCGCTGGGAATTCAGCTTTTCGGCGCCGATCCTTCGCGACTTGCGGAGGCGGTGAAAGCCGTGATCGACTGGGTTTCGCCTGATTTTATCGACCTGAATTTTGGTTGTCCGGTGAACAAAGTCGTTTCCCGCAACGGAGGCTCGGCTCTTCTCAAGGACTGCCCGCTTCTTGCGAGCGTGGCACGGGAGGTTGTGGCGGCGGCGGGAAGTTTGCCGGTCACCGCCAAAATCCGCATCGGGTGGGATTCCCGCTCAGTCAATGCTCTCGAGACGGCGCGCATTCTCGAAGGCGAGGGGATTTCCCGACTCGCGGTTCATGGACGCACAAAGGAGCAGGGCTACACGGGTGAAGCCGATTGGCGCGTTATCGGAGCAGTTGCCGATGCGGTGAAGATTCCGGTAATCGGCAATGGGGATATCGACTCGGCCGCTGTCGCGCTTCAGCGTCTCAGGGAAACAAATGTGGCAGGCCTGATGATCGGTCGGGCTGCGATGTGCCATCCTTGGATTTTTCGGGAAATCCGATCCGCAATAGATGGCGGAGGCGCTCCTGAAGTTGTGACCCTCAGAATGAAATGGGACTTCATTTTCGAGCATACGCGGCGTGAGGTCGAATGGTGGGGAGGCAAGGAGGAGTTAGCCATCCGCTCCATGCGGGCGCGATTCATGTCCTACACGCGCGGCTTGCCGGGTGGGGCCCGCCTGCGCGAACGTCTCCAGCAGGTCACCTCCGAGGACTCCCTGCGCGCCATTGCCGAAGGGCATTTGCTCGAATACGGCGATCAGCCGGTCTGACGCCAACTACGCAAGCGGCTCCAAGCTCCAGTTGGGAGGAGGAGCTTCAAAGGTCGTGACCTTCTTTGTGAGGGGATGCCGGAAGGTAAGTTTCGAAGCATGCAGGCAAAGTGGCGGCTCCCCGAGTGAAAGTGTTTGGCGGTTGCCCAGAGCGTGGCCCGGCAAATACACGGGATCACCGCAAATCGGGAAACCCAGATGCCACAAGTGCAGGCGAATCTGGTTTGTGCGGCCGGTGAGGGGACGCGTTTCCAGTAAAGCTGTGCCGTCGGGGTCTCTGCGGATGACGCGAAATTCCGTGCGAGCTGGAAGACCATTTTCTGCATCAATCTGGCGGGCTCCGGCGATCACAGGCTCCTCACCGATCGGCGCGTCG
>JAPLTI010000068.1 GCA_026398285.1 Verrucomicrobiota bacterium | reverse complement strand
TGAGAAAGGGAATGGCATTCAGCAAGTCGGACGAGATCGGGACTTCCTCGCTGATCTTTGTTTGGATGGTCTCGCGATTCTCCGCGATGAGGTCCCGAAATGAAATGACCACAGAGTTGAAAATTTCGCGATCGCGGCCGCTTCCTGTGAGCGTCTGGAGTCCACCGGCCAGCAGGGGAGCGGCATTCGTGGTGAGGATGACATGGCGCGCGCGCTGCATGAGCAGGCTGGTGATTTGCTCGGATGGAATCCTCTCGAGCAACAAGGGTGCAAATTTGCCTACTCGCCTGCCTAGGCTCTCCGTATTGGCACTCAGCCAGCGCGAGATCATGCTCGCAAAGTCGATCTTGCGAATTCTTGGGCCGAGCTGCTCCTCAGTAAGAAATCCCTCCTCCAAAAAGGTCGCCAGCGATTCAGCCACGCGGGCTTTGTTGTTCGGAAGAATGGCTGTGTGCGGAATCGGAATTCCCAGCGGGTGACGAAACAAAGCCACCACCGCAAACCAATCCGCCAGCGCACCGACAGTCGCCGCCTCAAAAAATGCCAGAGGCCACGCCAGCCAATGCCAATGGGCTTCTCCAAGCTGACAGCATATCATGCCGATAAAGCAAAAGATGAGCGCGCCAGATGCGATCCACCGCATTTTTTGAAGGGTGGTTTTCATTTTGTGGGTTTCACTATGGGCGAGGGGATCGCTGCACTAACGAAAGGTTTCGTCGGACTCTTCTTCTTCGGACGGTTTTTCCATTTCATTCATGGCCTTCCCATAAGCTTCCTCTGTTTTGGCGGAAGCTTCTTCCGCGCTCATGAATCCCGAGAGCAGGGATACGAGGGGGGCAAAGCCTGCGTCGGCTGTAAGAAATATGGTGCGGCACATTTGCTCAAAACGGTAGGCCAAATGATCCTGTCCCTGAATTTCAAACCAGTGGCATAGCGTGATATCTTGATTGTCAAAGTCGAAATCCCAGAGCTTCTGAGGAGCTAATGAATTGTTTCGGGTCACAAACTCCGATGCTTGCTCCACGAAGGCGTCCTCCACAAAAGCCGGAAAGCGGAGGCGAATAATAATCCACAAGGTCCCTCGGCAGTAAAATTCGCAGCGAAACGGGGCTTTGGACATCGAGATTTGCATCACAATGATGTCCTTCTTTTCATGGTAACCCGTGGTATATCGGTCAAGCACCTCTCGAACCATCTGGAGCGATGTCTCGTTGGGTTCGTTTTGATGAGCTGGGTCGGTTGGTGTGGAGTCATTCATAGAAATTTGACTCAAGCCTGCCCTTCGGAATGCACTTTGCGGTGGGCGTCCATGATGTCGCACCACAGTCCTTCGTAGGCCTTGTATTTCTTGAGTTGGTGCGGCGTGGCCAGAATCTCGTCCTTGAAGTTGTCGTAGGTGATCGTGCTGCTCAGGGCGTCAAAAATGGCGGCGAAATCCTCGCTGTTTTCGACATAGATCCGATAGCGGTAGTCCGAATAGTCCCAGTCATGAATGCGCGTCACGGATGTCTCTTTCCACTCGAAGCCGGGCACCTCGCTGGTCTTGGCAAGGAGGCGGGTCAGATCGGCTTTATCGCGCGCGCGTATGACATGCACTTCAGGCCCGTCTTCATTGAGGTGGGATGGTTTTTTGACGATAGAATAGAAGCCGATATTTGATGCGATCCACATGGGTAAAAGTTAGATTTTTCGAGGTGAAATTAGGAGTGAAATAGTTTCGTTTGAGACGGATATTTCTGTTGCGAAATCAGCGTTTTTGAAGGTGGTTTTTGGTGAAAAACTGCGGACATTGAAGCCTTGAGTCGTTGAATTTTTTCAAGGCTTTTTGTTTTCTCCAGCTGAGGGGTCTTGCGGAAGGGGTTTTTTCGAGTAGGAGGGAGCCTGCTCATCCAGCGTCCAGGAGGCCATGCTTTTCATTTTTCGCATGTGGCTTGAGCGGAATTTGGAGGCTTTGCTGGAGCGGGCGTCGAGGCCTCCGTGCATTTCGAGGGTTTGCAGGAGCGACTCAAGCGCATGGATTCCATCAGCAGCCTTTTCTTTGTTGCCGAAGGACAGGATTTTTTCGAGGGCCTGTTTGAGAATAAGGACGGCCTCGTGAACCTTGTTGTCATTGGCGGCTTGGGTTGCCTTATCCACGGCGAGTCCGGCGCACTGTGTAGCTACGGCGGGAATGACATCCTCGTTGAGGCGTATATCTGCGGGATCCTGCGTCTGGAGGATGCGGATCGTCTGGGTGTGCGTGCGCGAGGCCAGCGAGGGGCTGGTGAGGTCATCCCATAGAATTTCGAGCTCGAGCAGGCGCTCGCCTTCGAGCGTTGCGGCTGCCGTGCCGTCGGGCAGGAGTGGTAGCGGGAGGACATCCAGGTGGAAGGCCAATGTCGCCGACTCGTCGCTGGTGAGGTCGCCGAGGGATATCTCCACGCGGCCATCTGG
>JAPLTI010000115.1 GCA_026398285.1 Verrucomicrobiota bacterium | reverse complement strand
GCTCTTTTCGAGCTCAAGGATGTGGAGCCTTCGATTCAGGTTGATGCTCTCCTGACGCACCAAAAAGCGGTTTACGCCGCCATCGTTGCAGCCAATGGCCATGACGAGGAGGCACAGGGCATCATCAAAATGATCTCTTCTGGTAGTCTGACACGCCAGGAGGAGGCACTCGTTTCGCCTCACTTGGCTGCAAAGAAGGCCAATTGACGCCTCCAGCCTCTCCGGACATCATCTCCGCTATGAATTCCGCTAAGATTTTCGCGTTTGTGATGGCCGGCGGCAGCGGTGAGCGGTTCTGGCCCATGAGCCGCCAGAGCACTCCCAAGCACCTTCTTCGCCTGCTTGATGACCGCACGCTGCTTGAGACCACTGTGAGAAGGCTGGAGGGGCTCGTTTCCTTGGAGAATACCTTTATTCTGACCAACGCTGCTCAACTCGAATCCACGAAAGCGGCCGTTCCCTTTTTAGCGGAGAAAAACATCATCGCTGAACCCGCCAAACGCGACACGGCGCCAGCCTGCGCGCTTGCGACTGCCATCGCTCGTGCGTTGGACCCGGACTCTGTGTGCATCGTTCTTCCGGCGGATGCCATGATTCATGATACCGCAAAATTCCGCTCCTGCTTGAGTGATGCGGTGGACATCGCCTACCGCACGGGCACTGTTGCCACACTGGGCATTCCCCCTGCATTTCCGGCAACTGGCTACGGCTATCTGGAAACCGCAGAGCCTCTGCCTCAAGGCCCGCAAGGCAGTTCCATTCACACCTTGCGGCGCTTTGTGGAAAAGCCGGAAGTGGACAAAGCCCGTGAATACATTGCCGCTGGAAATTTCCTCTGGAACAGCGGCATTTTCGTCTGGCGCGCTTCCGCGTTCCTTGACGAGGCACGGCGCCAGTTGCCCCCGCTCGCCGACTTTATCGAATCCATGCGATCCCTCGATGACCTCCCTTCGCACCTCGCGACGCGATTCGCCTCCCTGCCGAAAATTTCCGTGGATTATGCCATCATGGAAAATGCCAAAAGTATCGCCACTGTGCTCGCTAACTTCGACTGGGATGATGTGGGAGCTTGGACTGCGTTGCCCGCCCACATTCCGCCCGACGCTGATGGAAACTGCAAACGCGGCCCCGTCGTGCATCACGCCTCGCGCGACAATATCGCCGTCTCCAACGGTCGCCTCATCGCCCTCTGTGGCGTTGAGAACCTCGTCGTTGTGGAAACTCCAGACGCAATACTCGTCTGCGACAAAGCCTAAGTTCAGGATGTCAAAGCCCTGCAACCCCTGCTGCCAGCGGATTTGAAGTGACCAGCTAAACCCGCGAAGGCTGGGACTTCATTTGGGAAACCTCAGGGGGTCGCCTTCTCGACGAGGTGCAAACGGAGAATGCGGCGGATTTCTTCGATGCCGTTAGGATCTTCGTTGGCTCCGTGGCCAGACGGGACGATTTTTTCCGACTTGGCGTTCGGAAGGTGTGAACTCCAGTAGGGGACGACTCCATCCGAGCTGTTCGGCGTGTCACCTTTGCCTTGGTCGCCTATCACCGAGTGGTAGGTGACGCGCTCGGACATGGGTAGCTTGAGGATCGCGAGTAGGAGAGGGGACTTTGCCCGTAAGAAGCGGATGCTGTTTGCGGGGGCCACAAAGAGGTCTCGCAGGTGGTTTCGGATGGAGTTGACCATCACAAGGCGGTCGCGCGATGTGCTGAGGTTTGGCAGGCGAACCAGATTCGAAAAGAAATCAGCCAGCGGGTTCATCGCGAGCTGACTGCCTTGGTGTGGTGTGGCCATGAAAATGACGCGGCGGATATCCTCTCGGGGCTCGAAGTTGACGATTTTCAAAAGGTTTTCCTTGGCTGCGGCGCTAATTTTCAGCTTCTCCGGCGGAGTGTCCGTGAATTGCTTCCAGAGATCTTCTCCACCTTTTCGCACCATGAGGCTGGAAATGAGGCCCCCCATGCTGTGGCCAACCAGCACGATCTGGTCGAGGTTCGGGTTTTTATGGGCGGGGTCCACCATTGCACGATACCGGTCGAGCTCGGTGCGAAGTTTGGCTGCGGACCACCAAACGGGAAGGCCTGTGGGGTAGAGGTAGAACCAGAATTGATAGCGTGAGCGGATTTTCGGATCGGCGAGAAGTTGGTTCACTGCCGAGGTCCAAGCTGCGGGACGGCAGAGCAGGCCGTGCACAAAAACCACGGGAATTTTCTTGGGATCGTATTCGTCGATCTGGAGGAGGCCGGTGTTTTTAAAATTGGTATCCGAGAAAAACAGAGCCTGGATATCGATGGAACTATTCTTCCCCTGGCTGAGGAGGTAGGCAATCGGCGCCGAAAAATCGGCGGCCAGAGTTTCTTTCCTTCCATTGAGAACAACGCTTTCTGTCTGGAGGCGTCGGTAAAATGTGAGCTGCGGTCCGTTTTTATCAAAACGAACGAGCGCCGTGACCGGGATGCTCATACCGGTCTGCGCCGAGCTGGGTTGCCCAGCAAGACTAGGTGAACCTTTGGCGAACCATGCCACATACGGGACTCCTGCTCCTTCCAAGGTCACTCGCTCGCGCAGGCCTTTGATCTGAATGGAATGGGCGGCTATGAGCTTCGATACTTGCTGCGGGTCGACTGTGTTGAGGGATGCCGGAGTGATGCGGATGGCGCTGTTTTGGAAGTTCTCGGTGGCCAGAATTTCAACCAAACGAGCCGTGGCGATTTGATTCAGTTTTTGAAATTCAGTTCCAACTCGCGCTTTGGAGGTCTCGCGAAGGGCTTCGAGGAGAAGCTCGATGCGCTCAGATTGAGGTAGTGACTTGTCTTCGGTCTTCTGAAGAAGGGCAGCGGGTTCGCTTGTGGCGGCCAGCGTTTCGATGGTGCGCTGGGCCGTCACGCTCGGAGTCCGGGTTATCTTTAAATTCACAAGCGCGCAGCTTGTAAGCAAGGCGGGTGCAATTGCAGTGGCGAACACCATGGTCAAAAGTTTTTTCATAGTCTAAAAGTCTGGTTGAGCCCGTGAGTGGGAAGATTATTTTCCAATGCAGAATCTACTGAAGATTTCGCCCAGGATGTCCTCGGTGTCAGTCGCTCCGACGATTCGTCCCAGTGCGTCGAGCGAGGAGCGGAGTTCAACGGCCGCCAGTTCCGGCGGGGCGCTGGTTTGAACGAGTTCAGCGGCGGCGCGCAGGGATGCGGCGGCGGATTCCAGAAGCGTCTTATGGCGGGCGTTAATGGCGGCAAGGGAGTCGCCCGTGCAGAGATGCTTTGCGCCTTTTGAGTGGGTCATGGCGTCGAGGAGTGCGTCAAAGCCCGCGCCAGTGAGCGATGAGACAGGGATGGCTCCGGTATGCTTGAGGGATTCTGGCGGCAAGAGGTCGCATTTGTTCGCAACCAGTATTTCGCGCTCATTCAAGGGTGCTGGAGGTGTTGTGGCGCTGGCATCGAAAATGTGAAGCACGAGATCGGCGCTTTCCATGGCCCGTCCGCTCCGTGCCACGCCCTCACGCTCGACAGGATCGTTTGTTTCGCGCAGACCGGCTGTATCGGTGAGACGAAAAAGAACGCCGCGCAGGCAGGCCGACTCCTCGATCGTATCCCGGGTTGTGCCGGGAATCTCGCTCACTATGGCCCTGTCCGTGCCGAGCAGGCGGTTCAGGAGGCTGGATTTCCCAGCATTGGGAAGTCCCACAATAGCCACACGAATTCCTTCGCGTAAAACACGGCCTTCATCGGCTGTGGAGAGAAGTCTTTCTGTTCGCTCTAATGATGTGTTGATTTTTTGAAGGAGAAAGAGGCCCGTTGCTGGATCAATTCCCTCCTCGGGGAAGTCAATCCAGGCTTCGATATGAGCAACGACCTCCAGCACGGTATCGCGCAGGGCCATGATTTCCTTGCCCAGTCGACCTTCAAGCTGGAGTGCCGCGGCCCGGAGTGCGGGTGCGGTGCGAGCGCGGATGATGTCCATGATCGCCTCGGCGCGGGTGAGGTCGATTTTGCCATTAAAAAACGCACGTTGGGAAAACTCGCCCGCATCGGCCACCCGTGCGCCCGAGCGAAGCACTGTTTCTAGAATGCGAGCAGCGAGCAGGATGCCTCCGTGGCAGGTGATCTCCGCCATATCCTCGCCGGTGAAACTTGTTGGCGCTTGAAATGTCGTGACCAAAACCTGATCGAGAACTTCCTCGCCGTCGTGGATTTTTCCAAATGTTGCCTGACGTGGGGCAGGGGTCTTGACTGAGGACTTGAAAATACGGGCTAGGATGGGTGCCGCATCAGGGCCCGAAATACGCACCATCGCAATGGCTCCTTCCCCGGGAGGCGTGGCGATGGCAGCAATTGTATCCGATGAGAAGCTCATCAGACGGGATTGCCCGTTTTGAGAAGGCCTGCCTTGTTGAGAATTTCTAGCTCTGCAATGAAGCGGTGGTTTTGTTCCATCGTTCCCACCGAGACGCGAATCCACTCGGGAAGTTTGTAGCTGCGCATTGCCCGAACAATGACGCCCCGTTTGAGCAGGGCTTGGAACACCGCATCGCCATCGCCCACTTGGACCAGGACAAAATTGGCAACGCTTGGCACAAAGGTTAGGCCCAATCTGGTAAACTCTGCTTCCAGATAGTTCCTGCCTTCGTGTGTGAGTTCACGCGTGCGCCGCATGTGCTCCTCGTCGCGAAGACCCGCCAAGGCACCGGCCTGCGCAATGCCATTTGCATTGAACGGTTGGCGCGTCTTTTGGAGCACTTCTGCGATCCGTGCCGGAGCCAGACCATAGCCAATGCGCAGGTTGGCGAGGCCCTGGATTTTCGAGAATGTTCGCATCACCACCACATTGCGATCCTCCCGCACATACCGCAGGACATCCGGTGGATTATCAAGAAACTCAAAATACGCTTCGTCAAAAATCACCAACACATGCTCGGGCACCCGCTCCATAAAACGGTCTATCGCATCCTGTCCGACCAGCGTGCCAGTTGGGTTATTGGGATTGGCGATGAAGAGTTGCCGGGTCTTTGGAGTGATTGCTGTCAGCATGGCATCCAGATCATGCGTGTAGCCGGGATCGGGAACGGCGACTGTCGTTGCACCAAAAAGTTGCGCCATGAGACTGTAGACCGCAAAGGCGTGACCTGCCGTCACCACTTCGTCGCCAGGCTTCAGAAAGGCGTGACCAATGAACTCGATGATTTCGTTCGAGCCATTCCCAAGAATGACATTCTCCCGCTTGAGGTCTAATTTTTCGGCAATCGCGTTGCGAAGGGCCCATGCGCCGCCATCCGGGTAGAAGTGGGAGCGCTCCAGAGTGTCCCGCATGGCCTGAAGAGCGGCAGGAGAGGGGCCAAGCGGATTTTCATTTGAGGCGAGCTTGATGATTTGAGATGGCTCCAGCCCCATCTCTCGGGCGAGTTCCTCCACGGGTTTGCCTGGTTCGTAGGCGACGAGATCAAGGATGTGTTTGTGGGCGTTGGACAGGATGGATGACATTTCGATGTTGAGCGTGTGGTTTAGTGCGTGTGGAAGAATTGCCTCTTGGGGCTCTGGATTCAAGGCGCGGTATGCGAATTCACGCCTTTAAAATTCCCCGAGCGGTCTCCATGAGGGCTGAAACACCCGCATGGCTGTATTGCCGCTCGCCGGTGACCACAAAGAGGTCGTCCTCGATTTCGCAGCGGAATGGAAGAGCCGTCAGACCATAGCGCTTGCAGACATCCTTGAGGACCGGTTCGTGGACTGGAGCAGCTCCAAGGCCTCTTGCGGCAAGTTCCAGCATGGCGGCGCCGTCATCAAACTCGGCCTTGATGAGGGGAGTGATGCCTTTTTCAGCCCACCACTGTTCGAGTTCGCGCCGCAGGATGGATTCGCGGGCTGGTGCCAGAATCGGAAGCTCTGAAGGATCTCCTTTTTTTCGGTAGGAAGCGACGATCTTTGGGGCTGCTGCAAAAACGACCCTCATCCTCCCGATGCGAATTCCAGGAGGAAGATTCATGCGTGTCGGTGGCGGGGCCTCGTTCGCCAGCACGAGATCGATCTGATGCGTGGAAAGCGCTCCCCACAATTCTTGCGGCAGGCCTTCTCGCACAACAACGCGAAGACCCGGAGCTTTCTCGCAGGCGCGCTCCAGCAGGCGCGCTGCAAGCAACTTGGGAACGGCATCGGCCACTCCGAGAAAAACGGTTCCCGGTCCACTGAATCCGCCGCGTTTCACGGAATCCACCATCTCATCGCCCATCGAAAAAATCCTCTCCGCATATCCCAGAAGGTGTCTGCCGGTCTCGGTGGGCGTCATGCGGCGCCCCTCGCGTCGGAAAAGTGTGGTGCCAAAGAATTCCTCCAACTCACGCACCTGGGCGCTCAGTGTCGGGGCCGAAACATGGAGCGCCTCCGCGGCGGATGTGATGCCTCCGCAAGTCGCGACGGCCAGAAAGTAGCGCAAATGATGGTAGTTCAGCTGGGTGTTCATGATTCCATAAAAACTAATATAGTATTTTGAAATTCGTAATTCCCAAAACAAAAATCAAGTGCCAATGTTCAACCATGCTACTACCAATCCTTCTCTTCCTCGGCACAATGGGTCTCTCATTTTGGGCTTCGATGCGCGTTAAGAGCGTCTATCGCAAATACGCAGCGGAACCTTCCCTCACCGGCCTCACTGGCGCACAGGCTGCCGCCAGAGTTATGCAGGATGCCGGCGTTGAAGGTGTCACCATCGAATCCTGCCCCGGCGAACTTACCGACCACTACGATCCTTCACATCGCCGTCTCGTCCTTAGCGAGGGCAACTACAGCGGCACATCGATCGCCGCCCTGGCGGTTGCCGCGCATGAGGCGGGCCATGCCATTCAGCACGCACGCGCCTACGCTCCGCTCCATCTTCGCATGGCAGCCGTCGGTGCCACCCAGATCGCAAGCCAACTTGTCATGTGGCTTCCGCTTATCGGTATGTTCACCGGTTTTGTAAATACCCACACCGGCATTATCCTCATGGCAGCAGGTTGGGGTATCATCATGCTCTTCAATCTGGTGACCCTTCCTGTGGAGTTCGACGCATCGGCCCGCGCCAAAGCCGCACTCCGCCACTCCGGCATTCTTGCCGCCATGCATGAAGAGGATGGCGTGAACCGTGTTC
Organism: Verrucomicrobiota bacterium; assembly: GCA_026398285.1. Classification (GTDB taxonomy): domain Bacteria; phylum Verrucomicrobiota; class Verrucomicrobiia; order Chthoniobacterales; family Terrimicrobiaceae; genus UBA967. Next base: position 7,351 of record JAPLTI010000115.1, on the reverse strand, counting down.
TCAATGCCGCCGCGTGGACCTATGTCGCCGCCTTCATCACCTCACTCGCCTACTTCATCTGGCATCTTCTGCCATTGTTGATGGGCCGAAGGGACGAGGAATGAAACCACTCACCCACAGAACTTCCATTATCATATCACCTTTGAATCCTCAAAAAGCCATATCCATTGACGAGTTCATCGAGACGGAGCGGGCTGCTTTCACCGCGAAAAGCCTCATCAAACTCGTGGATTTGATTCCGAACCTGCGGGCGAAAATGGAAACCGAGCAGGCTCAGGCCCACTACGATCTGATTCAAGGTGTTGAAACCCTCATCTGCATCCTCCAATCTCCCGATGTGTCTCGCAGCACCGATCCACTTCCAGTCGACCTCGCCGAGGCCGGTGTGGCCGCCTATTATATTCTCAAAGGAGCGGACATCATTCCCGACTCTATCCCTGAAATCGGCCTTACGGACGATGCGCGCATTTTGGCCCGTGTCTTTGAAAGAAACGCCACACTTAGAGATTACAGCATGCCTCATGCTCTCAAGGCATGAATTGTGAAACGCCAATCGATGGGCGCATCGATGCCGCCCTCGACCATTGTGCGGAGCATGCGCGCGGGGAGGGGATACAGCTCTCGGAAGTCATAGCGCGGATTGGATCGAACTCTTTCTGCTTCGCCGCTTTTCTTCTCGCTGTTCCTTTTGTGCAGCCACTGCCACTTGGTCCTTTGACCATGATTTGCGGGGCAACCTTTGTGGCACTCGGTTGGCAGATGGTCCGGGGCAAGAGTCGTCCGGAATTACCTAAAGCCGCCGGCGAATTGCGTATTCAGGGCAAATTCTGGCTGGCTGTCTTGGGATTTTCTCGAAAACTTCTGAAGTTCTGCCGCATCTTCACCCGCGAGCGTTTGGAGTCCTGGATCAGCGGTGATCGTCGACAGCGTCTCGTCGGATGGTTGATTCTCGTAGGCGGAGCGTTGCTGGCCATTCCCCTCGCAAACCTTCCGCTGAACAATTTCTTCCCTGCTCTCATGATTGTTTTTGCCTGTCTGGGCTGGCTGGAGCGCGATGGACTCATGATTTTGGTGTCCCTCGCTTGGGGAGTGGTAACGATTATCTACTTCGCGCTTGTCACGCTCGCCCTCATCTTTTTCGGCAAGCAAGTCTTCGAGTGGCTGAATTTTCTACCCAATTGAGATATGAATATTCCTGAGAACCTGACGCAATCCACCGACGAGGCCCTGCTTTCCATTTGCCTGTTCGCCGCATTCTGCGACGGGGGCCAATCCGACTCCGAGCGAAACGAAATCTCGCGCCTCTGCGAAGAAATGGGCCTAGGCGACCCTGGGCTGATCTCCCGCCGCATCCTCACTGGCCGGCTCGAATTGCCTGCCGTTGTGGCTGCATTGGCAAATCCCAACGAGCGCCTGCTTGCTTATGAAATGGCACTTGGCGTTTGTGAGTCGGACGGTTCGCTCTCTGATGGCGAAATAAAGTTTCTCCAAGAGTTGCAAGGCCATCTGGGCATTAATCCCGGCGACGCCCCGAAAGAAACAGCTGGGCTTCCTGACTATCAAATAGTCCCTGTCGCTCCCGCAGCAACTGCACCATCGGCTGTCGATAACAGTGGCACGATTCTCAAATACGCGATTCTAAACGGTGCCCTCGAACTTCTTCCGGACACCCTTGCCACGATGGCCATCATTCCGCTGCAAATGAAAATGGTTCACGGCATCGGCCGTTCCCACGGAGTCGAGCTCGACCGTTCCAGCATCAAGGAATTCCTCGCTGTCGCAGGCGTCGGCTTGGGTTCGCAGGTGGTCGAGGGTTTCGCCAGAAAACTCATGCGCGGAATCGGAAAAAAAGTCGCTGGCAAGCTTGCTGGCAAAGCCGCCGACCAGATCACCGGCTCGGCCTTCTCCTTCGCCTCCACCTACGCCCTCGGCCAATTGGCGGAGCGTTATTACCAAGGCGGCCGCCGCTTAGATACCGCATCGGCACGCGGACTCTTTACCAGCCTGCAATCCCAGGCCCGCGACATGCACACCCGCTACCTCCCCCAAATTCAGGAAAAGGCAAAGTCCATCAACCCCGCCTCCATCCTGCAAATGGTCACAGCATCAAACCCTGTTTGATCACACCCCACCGCGAACAATTCCCATCCCTCGGCCTCAGTCGGGCAAAAAATTTGAACGATCGTCCAAATTTTTGGTTCAATCGAACTACTTGTCCGTGATCAGCATGCAGTCGCCGTAGGAGAAAAAGCGGTAGCGTTCTTTGATGGCTTCGCGATAGGCGTTCAGGATGATCTCGCGACCGGCGAGAGCGCTGACCAGCATGAGGAGCGTCGATTCCGGGAGGTGGAAGTTTGTGAGGAGTGCGCCAGTTTTTTGAAATTCGTAGGGTGGATGAATAAAAATGCGGGTGCGGCCCTCGCAAGGCTGGATCGGGCCGGCCGGTTGGGATTCCAGCACACGGGTCACGGTGGTTCCGATGGCGACGATGCGTTTGGCGGAGTTCAGCGCGGAGGCTGTGGCGGCGCTGATGGAGTAGACCTCCTCGTGCATTTCGTGGTCGGTGATGTTTTCGGTTTTCACCGGCAGGAAAGTGCCTGCGCCGACATGCAGGGTGAGGAAGGCGTGTGGAATTCTGGAAAGAATCTCGGGAGTGAAGTGCAGGCCCGCCGTGGGAGCGGCTACCGAGCCTGGCGTGTTCGCATAAACCGTCTGGTAGCGCTCGTCGTCGAGTTTTTCGGCCTCCCGCTTGAAATAGGGTGGCAGCGGCATGTGGCCGTGCTTTTCGAGATCGGGGGCTTCGTCGAATTGCATGATGCGCTCGCCGCCGGGTAGGACATCAGCGACTTCCGCTGTGGTGCCGGCGATCGCCACGCGTGTGCCGGGGCGCAACTTGCGGCCGTGCTTGACGAGGCACTTCCAGCGCGTGCCACCGAGGTTCTCGAGTAGGAAAATTTCGATCCCCGGAGGATCTGTGAGCAGGCGGGCCTTGATGACGCGCGAGTCGTTGAGGGCGACAATATCTCCTTCGCCGATATAAGAGGGGAAGTCTCGGAAGCTTCGGTGCTCGATCTGGCCGCTTGTGCGGTGAAGCACGAGCATGCGGGACTCGTCGCGCCGCGCTGTGGGCGTGGTTGCGATCAGCTCTGGCGGCAGGTCGTAGTGGTAGTCGCTTATGTGGCCCGACATGGGTCAGGATTTTTTCGTAATGCGGGTGAATCCACAGCGTGAAGCCGCATTCTCCACCAGATCGGCGACGCGGCGCTTCAGGCGGCGGGCGCGGCGGACGAGGACCAAGAGAAAAATGCTGTAGAGCAGCCACGGCCACCAGTGGGCATTGGGAATTAACAGTTGCTGATAAGCCAAAATCGCCAGCAGGATGACATTCATCAAAATGGTTGTCGCCACCATGCGAAGTTTCAGGTGCACGCGCGTCAGGCATTTCGGCCCGCCGTGGTATTCCGTCACCGAGCGCATTTGAATGCCCCACCAGAAGCTGCCGTAGATTTGGACATCCCAGTTCTTCCAGCCTGTATCGATTGAGTAGTTCCAGCCTTCGCTTTCTAGGGCGCCGATTGTTTCCTTGAGCAGGAGTTCTCGTCCATGGCCGTTCTCGCTCCAGAAGCGGAGGTTGGTGATGCTGCCACGCGAGCGTTTGAAGTCTTTTTCCTGCGTGGCGATAACCGCCGGAGGAGTGCGCTTGAATTTGAGCCAGGTGAAATAGCGGGCCCATCCACGAACGAGCGGTTGAGCCAATGCGAGGAATGCGACCAGCAGGCGTGCCGGAACCGTGTCGTGCTTGGCCTCCAAGCGCGCATGGATCATGTAGGAGAGGGCAACGAGCAGTGTTCCTCCGAACATCAGATACGGCACAATGCGCAGGAAAGGGATTGGTATGGATGCCGCAAAGACCAACGCCGTCAGAGCGACCCACTCGATGCTGCTCAGGTAGGCAGCGACATCCGACTGCGGGGTGGGGTAGATGGATTGGAAAAGCCCCTCGCCAAAGATGCCGTGATAAATGATCGGCTTGTTCACGAGCCAGGTGAAGCGTGGCGCGCCGTAGATTTGGCCTTTCCACTTGGCTGTGCCAGTCGGGCCGAAGAATACAAGGTGCTGGAAGCGCAGCATGGACTCAGCCTCGCCGTAGCCTTCCTGCTGTTTACGGAAGGCTTGTAAAGTGAATCGCCGGTAGTGCCAGACGATCGCAGCCGGGCTGAAGGCGATCACGCCGCCGCTTTGTTGCAGACGCCAGCAGAAGTCCACATCATCACCCGCCTTGCGGTATTCCGGATCGAAGCCGCCGACTTGATTAAACGCCCAGCGGTGGAATGCCATGTTGCAGCCGGGAATGTGCTCGGCCACGACATCGGTGAGCAACACATGGCTCGGACCTCCGGGAGCAGCAGCCACGCAGGCTTGGACCCAGTTTTCCGCAGGAGGCGAAATGTTTGGTCCGCCCACTCCGGCGAAGTCGCCGCTCAGGAGTGTGCCGATGAGATAGTAAAGCCAGTCAGGGTCCGCCATGCAGTCGCTGTCCGTGTAAACAATGACATCCCCCGTCGATTCATGGGCGCCGACATTGCGGGCGAAGCTCAGGCCTTTGTTTTCCTGGCGGATGTTTTTGATCCAAGGATGCCTCGCCGCGATTTCCTGTGTGTCATCCTTGGAGCCGTCATCCACGAGGACGACTTCGTAGTTTGGATAATTGATGTCTTTGAGCGAGGTCAGGCAGCGATCGAGCGTTTTGCCTCCATTGTATGAGCAGACGATCACCGAGGCTTTCGGATACTCGCGGAGCTTGACGCGAGAGGTCATGGAGCCTTCGCCAAAGAAGAGGCTCTTCACGGTCTCGAAAGCTGGTTTTTTTGTGCGGTCGCGCCGCACCAAGCCGAATGCCCAGTCTAAAATCTCTTGTCCTCCGCGGAACCACTCGTCCGTCCAAGCATAGACAATCGTGCCGGCGAGACCTCCGCGAACAACGCTTTCGATGTGCCAGCGCAGCATCTCCGCCTGCTCCTCTTCGGGATGCCGGATCGTATCCATGCCGAATTCACCAAGGATGAGAGGCTTGTCGTCGGCGAGATTTTGAAGGCGCGCCAAGTAACGGTCGAAATCATCCTGCCGGTGCAGGTAGACATTGAATGTCACGAAGTCGCTGTTTTGCGGCAGGAGATACTCGGTGGGAGGATAGCTGGCGTAGGAGAAAAGCGCGCGCGGGTCCTCCTCGCGGCCGATGTTGATGAGTTGCTCGACGAATTCCGTAACCTGCCGCGCACCCAGCCAACGCACCATGGTCGTCGGGATTTCATTGCCCACCAGATAACCAAAGACGGCCGGATGCCCTGCGTTTTTTCTGACGCCTTCGCGAACCGCCTTCTTCGCCTCATTGCGGATTTTCGGGTTGTTGAGAAATTCGAGATGCTCCGCCCATGGAATCGAAATGAGGGCGCGAATGCCCCGCGATGCGCATAGATCCAAGAACCAGCGCGGCGGCACATAGTAAATGCGCACGAGGTTCACTCCCGCCTCGACCATCATGTCGAAATCCTTGGCCGCCGCCTCAGGAGTCCCAAAATGGTCGCCCTGCGCATCAGGCGCGAAAGGACCATAGGTCACTCCCTTGATGAAAAACTTTTTATCCCCCTCGAAGAAAAACTTGGCGCGCACGCGCACTGGCTGCATTTCAGTCACGTCGGATGGTATAAATCGACCCCGAAAAAATGCGAGAGCGTATTTTTGAGGCAATAATTTGCCGGAGAGGATTCGATCAACGACCTCGCGTAGGCTGCAGCTAGCGGGAACCGAAAATGGCGGAACCAATTCGAACAATGGTCGCCCCCTCCGCGATGCCTTGCTCGAAATCCCCGCTCATTCCCATGGAAAGTTCCTTGAGCGGATGCCCACTCGCGGCAGAGAGAGCATCGCGCAGTTTCCTCAATCCCTCGAAAACCGGCTTGGCGGACTCGGGATTCTCCGAAAATGGAGCCATCGTCATGAGCCCCTCGATACGAAGGTGGGGCAGGGGAATAAGTTCTTCCAAGGCAGCTGGAAGCGAGGTGGGGGTGAATCCGAATTTGCTCTCCTCGCCCGAGACATTCACCTCGAGCAGGATACTTGCCGTGACGCCGAATTCTCCGGCGATGCGGTTCATTTGGAGGGCGAGGGCGGTATTGTCAACACCGTGAAACAACGCGAAACGCCCGATCACTTTGCGGACTTTGTTGGTTTGAAGATGCCCAATGAGATGCCATTCCAGATCGGGTGGCAGCGCGTCGATTTTCGGGAGGGCGTCCTGAACGCGGTTTTCTCCAAAACACTGCTGACCGGCTTCAACAGCTTCGCGGATGACCTCTGGCGGATAGGTCTTTGAAACAGCCACAAGTTTGACTTCCTTGGCGGAACGCCCATTCCGCTCTGCGGCGGCAGTGATGCGTTGCCTGATAAATTCGAGATTTTCGGCGATCTGGCTCATTTCGGAAATTCTTACATGCCCCACCTATCGCCCGCGATGACTTTTGTGTAATATCACGTTTGAAATTCTTTCTCCATCATGCGTCCTGAAAAATTCACCATCAAACTTCGCGAGGCCTTGAATTCCGCCATGGAGTCAGCCTCCAAGAACGAAAATCCCGAGATCACCTGCGAGCATTTGCTCTCCGCTCTCGTTGCGCAGTCGGACGGACTCGCCCGACCACTCTGCGAAAAGCTCGGCGTCTCCGTGCCAGCCCTCGAAGGGCGCTTGAAAGATGCCATCGCCGCGCTGGCCCATGTGCGTGGCGGTGCCCAGCCGCAATTTTCGAACGAGTTGAACAAAGTCCTCCAAGCCGCCGAGGGCGAGATGGCCATGCTCAAGGACGATTTCACGAGCGTGGAGCATTTCCTCCTCGCTCTTCTCACCACCAACTACGCCGCCGCAAAAATGCTCAAGGACAGCGGCGTGACCCGAGACAAGCTCATGCAGGCGCTCGTTGCCGTGCGTGGCAGCCAGCGCGTCACCGATCAAGATCCCGAGGGCAAATACCAGACGCTGGAAAAATACGGCCGCGACCTCACCGCCGCCGCCCGCGCCGGCAAGATCGACCCCGTCATCGGCCGCGACGACGAGATCCGCCGCACCATGCTGGTCCTTTCCCGTCGATCCAAAAACAACCCCGTGCTCATCGGTGAGCCCGGTGTCGGCAAGACTGCTATTGTCGAAGGCCTCGCCCGCCGCATTGTGAGCGGCGATGTGCCGGAATCCCTCAAAAACAAACGACTCATCGCGATGGATATCGGCTCGATGGTCGCCGGAGCCAAGTTTCGCGGCGAATTCGAGGACCGTCTCAAGGCGTTTCTCAAAGAAGTCACC